>NZ_JCALDG010000010.1:0-230026 GCF_059812735.1 Mycobacterium sp. NGS40 | reverse complement strand
GTTTCCTGCGAGAGCCAAATATCGAGCTGCCCACGCGTCAACGGGTGCGCCCGCTCACCACGTTCCATGTGAGTCCCCCAAGGCTCCACCCGAGTCCCCATACCCAGGCGGTTTACTTATCAAAACTCCGACCCGCTGCCAGCCGCTCGCGCAGACTCTTCGGCCGGATATCCGGCCAGTTCTGCTCGATGTACTCGAGACACGCCGCACGGTCGGCCTCGCCATATGCCACCCGCCATCCAGCGGGAACATCGGCGAAGGTCGGCCACAGGCTGTGTTGCTCCTCGTCATTGACCAACACGAAAAAACTGCCATTATCGTCGTCGAACGGATTAGTGCTCACAGTTCTCCAGGCGTTCTCTCGATATAGGTGGGATCGTTCCAAACCATACTGGAGGCCCACAGGCTCGGTCGGAGGTTTCGACAAAGTTCCTGGTGTGATCTGTTAAGCACTCGTGACACCTGTTGGCAACCCGGTGCCAGGCGCAACGCTCCGACGTTGACACCTTGAAGTGCAGTGACCTGCAGCGACGGTACGGGCTGTCTGCCGACCGCCAAGAGTACGTTACCCACGCTTAGAAAACGACCAAGTTACGCTCTCGTTGCTCGTTAGTTGCCGCGCCGGAATACCGTCGCGCGCCCTCGGCGGTGGACCCGCAGATCAGGGCGGAATCGGCGGCGGGTCGGCCACAGCAAATACCGGCACGGCGCGGTAGCTGCCGGCGCCCACGACCGATGACCCGGCGCGACTACCCCGTTCCGCTTTGCCGCTCAGCCGGATCAGCAGCTGCTGATCCGTTGACGACAAATCGCACGCTCAGACCCCTATGCAAGCCGCGTCGACTTCGTTAGCCGGCCACGCACGCACGTTTGGCGGATCACCACTTCTGCGCGAGATCGCACGGGAATGTAATATGCATCACCATTGCCCGGGACAATGACGCATACAACACCTGCCGGGCGGGCGGATTCCGCGCATTGATAACGTCCTCGTACGCACGCCGTACGAGTAACGATCCCGTACCGGGTTACGAAAGATCTGATGTCGGGACCAATCGCATGGTTTACTCATCAAGACCTGGTTGCACTCGCCGAACGCCGCTCGTTTGAGCTGACCGCCGCAGGTCTGGTGTGGTGCGATCGAGGTTTGGGTAGTGTCCGAGCGGTTGAGGTAAGCGAGTCTGTGAACGGGTTGAAGGGGGTGCGGTGGTCGAGCACGATGTTCGAGCCCGGTCCGACGTCGCCACCGAAGGTAGCCAGGGCGTGAGCCAGCCCCCCGGCCGCTTCGGGCGGTTCGGTCGTCAGTCCGGATCCCAAGCGCCCAACGGTGCTCGGAAAGAAAAGCGGGGCGCGGGGTCCGGGGCGCTCAAGCTTCTTGGGCGGCTGTGGATCCCATTGTTGATCGTCGCGGTACTCACCGCCGGCGGGTTCACGGTGTCGCGGTTGCACGGGATATTCGGTTCCGAGAAGCGCCAGTCCTACGCCGACTCCCGAGTCAAAGACAGCAAGCCGTTCAACCCCAAGCATCTGAAGTACGAGGTGTTCGGTGCGCCGGGTACCGTCGCCGATATCAGCTATTTCGACGTCAACGCCGACCCGCAACACATCAACGGCGTCACCCTCCCGTGGTCGATGGATCTGTCGACCACACTGCCGTCCATCGTGGGAAACGTGGTGGCACAAGGCGATACCGACACCATCGGCTGCCGCATCATCGTTGATGGCACCGTCAAGTCCGAGAAGGTCTCCCATGAGGTGAACGCCTTCACGTACTGCGTGCTGACGGCGGCATGAGCGACGAAAGCATTGGCACGGAGCAGCCCGCGCGAAGCTTCATCGCACGGTCAATCCACCGGTTTTCAATACTCATCATCCTCGGTTGGCTGGGTCTGGCCGTCTTCTTCACTATCGGCGTCCCCCCGCTAGAGGTTGTCGAGCAAGGACACTCGGTATCGCTGAACCCCGTCGACGCACCGTCGTTCAAGGCGATGGCGCGCCTTGGACAGGATTTCAAGGAATCCAATTCCGGGGCCCTGGCGATGATCGTTCTCGAGGGAGACCAACCTCTAGGCCACGATGCCCACCAGTACTACGACGAATTGGTCCGTCGGCTCGAGGCCGACAAGAAGCATGTCCAGCATGTCCAGAACTTCTGGGGAGATCCGGTCACGGCGGCCGCCGCGCAGAGTATCGACGGTAAGGCCGCGTATGTGCAGCTGAACCTCGGCGGCCTTCAGGGAGCATCGGCGGGAGACGAATCCGTCGCGGCAGTGCGCAATATTGTCGCGGAATTGAAGGCGCCGCCGGGCCTCAAGGTCTACGTCACTGGCCCGGCCGCAACCGTCGCCGATATGAACAAGGCGGGTCAGGAGACGGTCACAACCGTCACCCTGGCCAGCCTTTCCGTCATCTTCATAATGTTGCTGCTGGTCTACCGGTCGATCTTCACCGTCATCCTTTTGTTGCTGATGGTCGGGTTGCAGCTGACGGTGGCCCGCGGGATGGTGGCATTTCTCGCGTATCACGGATTTATCGGTCTCACCACTTTCGCCGTCAACCTGCTGGTCGCCGCGGTTATCGCGACTGGTACCGATTATGGAATTTTCTTCGTCGGGCGATATCAGGAGGCACGTCAGGCCGGCGAAGACAAGGAAACCGCCTTCTATACGACTTTCAGCAGTGTCGCCAAGGTCGTCTTGGCTTCCGGCTTGACAATCGCGGGTGCCGTTCTCTGTCTGAGCTTTACCCGGCTGCCCTATTTCCAGCCACTGGGCCTGCCCAACGCGACCGGTATTGCCATCGCCGTCCTGGTTGCGCTAACGCTCGGGCCGGCACTTATCGCGGCAGGAGCGCGTTTCGGACTGTTCGAGCCGAAACGAAAGCTCCAGGTCCGCGGGTGGCGACGAATTGGTACGGCGATCGTGCGCTGGCCCGTGCCGATTTTTATCGCCACATTGGCCGTTGCCCTGGTCGGGCTGCTCACTCTTCCGGGATATAACCCGAGCTACGACGACCAGAAATTTATCCCCGAGGATATCCCCGCCAGCGTCGGAAATGCGGCTGCGGGGCGACATTTCCCCGAATCGCGCATGATGATGCCGGAGATTCTTCTGGTCGAAGCCGACCATGACCTGCGCAATCCTACGGACATGCTGGTGTTGAACCAATTGGCCAAGGGCATCCTCGCGGTCCCCGGGGTTTCCACGGTGCAGAGTGTCACTCGACCCGAGGGAACTCCGCTCGCGCACACCAGCATTCCGTACATCATGAGCATGTCGCAGTCGAACCAGCTGACGAATATGGCGTTCCAAAAGGACCGCATGAACGACATGATGAAGCAGGCCGAAGTAATGGGCGAAATGATCAAGCTGATGCAGCACATGCTTGGGCTGATGAAAGAGCTCACCGCCACGACCCACGACATGGTTGCACGGACGCATGATATTCAGATAACGACCGCAGAGTTGCGGGACCGGGTTTCGAATTTCGAGGACTTCTTCAGGCCACTCCGTAGTTATTTCTACTGGGAAAAGCATTGCTATGATATTCCCGTCTGCTATGCGATTAGGTCTGTTTTCGACGCGGTCGATGGCGTCGACGAAGTCAATGATAAATTCACCCAATTGGTGGCGGACCTCGACAAGCTAGACGTGCTCTTACCGCAGATCCTGATTCAGATTCCGCAGATGATCGAAACCATGCAGAGCATGCGGACCATGATGCTGACAATGCACAGCACCATGGAGGGAACTCTCGGCCAGATGGAAGTGAACGGCGGCCAAAACCCGAACGCAATGGGGCAGGCATTCGACACCTCGAAAAATGACGACAGTTTTTACATTCCGCCGAGCATTATCGACGGGTCCGATACTTTCAAACGGGTCATGAAGATCTTTCTGTCACCGGACGGAAAGAACGCCCGCATGCTGATTGCGCAAAAGGGCGACCCGGCAACCCCCGAGGGGCTTTCCCGCGTCGAACCGATCAGGACTGCCGCCGAGGAAGCGCTGAAGGGCACCCCCCTGGAAGACTCGAAGGTTTATCTCACCGGAACCGCAGCGGTGGTCAAGGACTTGGTCGAGGGAGCCCAATACGATCTCTTGATCGCCGGGGTCGCCGCGCTCTGCCTTATTTTCATCATCATGCTGATCATGACGCGGAGTTTTCTCGCCGCGCTGGTCATCGTCGGCACCGTGTTGATATCGCTTGGCGCGTCTTTCGGGATGTCCATTCTGGTTTGGCAGTATTTGCTTGGGCTGCAAATTCACTGGACCGTTCTTTCTATGTCGGTGATCGTGCTGTTGGCGGTGGGGTCTGACTACAACTTGCTGCTGGTTTCCCGGATGAAAGAGGAATTGGCGGCCGGCATCCACACCGGCATAATCCGAGCCATGGCCGGTACCGGCAAGGTGGTCACCAACGCGGGCCTGGTGTTCGCATTCACGATGGCTTCCATGGCGGTCAGCGACTTGCGCAGCATCGCCCAGCTGGGCACCACGATCGGGATGGGCCTGCTTTTCGACACCTTGGTGGTGCGCGCCTTCATGACACCCGCGGTCGCGGCGATGCTGGGACGCTGGTTCTGGTGGCCGCAACAAGTACGCACCCGCCCGGCAAGTCAAATGCTGCGCCCGTTGGGACCGCGGCCATTAGTGCGCTCGTTATTGCTGAAAGAAACGCGGTGAGGCGCGCATGACCACAGAACCGATCGCTACCCAACGCGCCGAGGCTCCCGTCCAAAAGCCGTTCGCAGCTCGGGCGCTACGCAGTTTGTCGCTGTTTATCCTGCTGGGCTGGGTGGCGCTGACGCTGCTGGTGACCTTCGCGGTTCCCTCGCTGGAGCGGGTGGGCCGGGAGCACTCGGTGCCCCTGGCGCCGCAAGACGCGCCGGCGGTTCAGGCCATGATGCGGATGGGCAAGGTCTTCAAGGAGTCCGACTCGGATAGCTTCGTGATGCTCGTGATCGAAGGGCAGAACGAGCTCGGGGACAGCGCGCACAAGTACTACGACAAGTTGATGCGGCTGTTGAAGGCCGATACGAAACATGTTGAGCACGTTCAGGATCTGTGGGGCGACCGGCTCACCGCGGCAGGTGCGCAGAGTGCCGACAGTAAGGCCGTATACGTCCAGATGAATCTGGCCGGCAATCAGGGCACGACGCAGGGCCAGGACTCGATCGCCGCTGTCCGGGACATCATTGCGAAGAATCCGCCCCCTCAGGGGATCAAGGCCTATGTCACCGGCCCGTCTGCGCTGTTCTCGGACATGCAAGAGGCCGGTGACAGATCGATTCTGAAGATGACCGCGGTCGGCGCGGCGATCATTTTCGTGGTGCTGCTGTTTGTCTATCGGTCAATCATCACGGTGATTCTGTTGTTGATCACGGTCGGGGTCGAGGTACTCGCCGCCCGCGGAATCGTCGCGTTTCTCGGCGATCACAGCCTCGTGCAGCTGTCGACATTTGCCGTCAACCTGCTGGTGGCCCTTGCGATGGCGGCCGGAACCGACTACGGGATCTTCTTCTTCGGCCGCTATCAAGAGGCGCGTCAGGCCGGCGAAGATCGAGAAACCGCCTACTACAACACCTTCCGCGGGGTCGTCCCCGTCGTCTTGGGCTCCGGTTTGACGATCGCCGGCGCCATGTTGTGCCTCAGCTTTACCCGGATGCCGATTTTCCAGACCATGGGCGTGCCGTGTGCGATCGGCCTGGTCGTCTCCGTCGTGATCGCGCTGACATTGGTTCCGGCGGTCCTGACCCTCGGCGGTCGGTTCGGGTTGCTCGATCCCACCCGAGCGATCCGGTTCGGTCGGTGGCGCCGGATCGGCACGGCAATTGTCCGCTGGCCAGTACCCATCCTGGTCGCGACCATCGCGGTCGCGCTGGTCGGATTGGTCACGCTGCCGGGCTATCAGACCAGCTACAACAACCGGCTCTACATGCCCGACGACATCCCCGCGAATATCGGCTATGCTGCGGCCGACCGGCACTTCTCGCAAGCGCGGATGCTGCCCGAAATTCTGATGATCGAATCCGATCACGATATGCGCAACCCGGCCGACTTCATCGTGCTACATCGGCTGGCCAGGGCCATATTCAAAGTGCCCGGCATCGCCCGGGTTCAGGGCATAACGCGGCCCGAGGGCACGCCGATCGAGCACACCTCGATACCCTTCATGCTGGCCATGCAAAACTCGGCTCAGACGCAAAACATCAAGTACATGAAGGCCCGCATGGACGACTTGCTCGAGCAGGTCCACATGATGGACATACAGATGGCCTCGATAAAGCGGATTTATGAATTTCAGAAGGAACTGACTAGGCTTACCCACGAGTCGATCACGAAGACCTACGAGATGACCGATCTCTTGCATGATTTGAGAGATAAATTTGCCGATTTTGAAGATTTTCTCAGACCGATCAAAAGCTATTTTTACTGGGAAAAGCATTGCTATGACATCCCGATTTGCTTTGCGTTGCGGTCTATTTTCGACACTCTGGATGGGATCGATGAGCTGAGCGATAAACTCGGCGATCTGCTGATCGACCTACACAAAATGGATGTGCTGCTGCCGCAGCTGCTTGAGCAGTACCCGCAGCTGATTGCATCCTTGCAGTTCTTCAAGACGACCACGCTAACGATGCACAGCACGATGTCCGGAATCATCGGCCAGGTGGATGTCGACAACAAGGACGCAACCACCATGGGTCAGGCGTTCGACAACTCCAGGAACGACGATTCCTTCTATCTGCCTCCGGAAATCTTTAAGAATGCGGACTTCCAGAAGGCGATGAATCAATTCCTGTCACCCGACGGGAAAGCGGCGCGGTTCATCATTTCCCACAAAGGTGACCCGGCGACGCCGGAAAGCGTGGACCGGGTCGACAAGATCAAGACGGCGGCCGAGGAGGCCCTCAAGACGACGCCGCTGGAAGACGCCAAGATCTATCTCGCCGGTACCGCGTCGACCTTCAAGGACTTCAAAGACGGTTCGAAATTCGATCTTTTGATCGCGGGAATTGGCGCGCTATGTCTGATTTTCACGATCATGCTGATCATCACCCGCAGTTTTGTGGCCGCGATGGTCATCGTGGGTACCGTGGCTCTTTCGCTGGGCTCGTCGTTTGGGCTTTCGGTGCTGATCTGGCAGTACATCCTTGGCATCAAGCTGTACTGGATGGTCCTGCCCATGTCGGTGATCGTGCTGCTGGCGGTCGGATCTGACTACAACTTGCTGCTGGTATCCCGCATGAAAGAAGAAATTGGCGCCGGTATCAACACCGGCATCATTCGGGCAATGGGCGGTACCGGCAAGGTCGTGACGAACGCCGGTCTGGTGTTCGCATTCACGATGGCCTCGATGGCGTCCAGCGATTTGCGGATCATCGGCCAGGTCGGTACGACGATCGGTCTGGGCCTGATGTTCGACACCCTGATCGTGCGGTCGTTCATGACTCCCACCATCGCCGCGCTACTTGGACGTTGGTTCTGGTGGCCACAAGTGGTCCGCCCGCGCCCATCCAGTTCCATGCTGCGGCCCGAAGGGCCCCGCCCACTGGTGCGCGCTTTGCTGGGCCAAGAGCACCCCGACGATGCGTCTACTGCCGAGATCCCGAGGCAATCGGTCTAGATGCGCCCGGCGGCGATCAGGCGAGCAACGAGTACCGGCGCGCCAGCGCTCGTCCCGTCGAGTGTGCCGACGATCGCTCACATGCTTGCCAATAGCGTTGACAGAAAAGTAATCAGAACCTCGTCGGCTACCGTCGATACTGCCAACACGCCGGCATCCACCATGGAATACTTCCTAAGGTGAGTTCACTGGCGATCGAAGTTGACGGTCTCACCAAGACATTCGGGCGGAAGACGTCCGCTCTAAGCGGCGTCAGCTTCTCGGTTGCGGCCGGCACGGTATGCGGTTTGCTCGGACACAATGGCGCGGGCAAGACAACAACGATCAACATTTTGTCCACGCTGATTCCACCGACTTCGGGCCGCGCCGTTGTCGCGGGATACGACATCGCTCGTCAGCCTGCCGAAGTGCGTGCAAGCATCGCGACGACTGGGCAATTCATCAGTCTCGACCCGCTACTCACCGGCCGGGAGAACCTGGTGTTATTCGGGAGGTTACGAGGCTTGGGTCGCCGCCAAGCCAAGGCTCGCGCGGACGAGCTGATCGAACGGTTCAATATGGTCGCCGCCGCGGACCGGGGTGTGGCAACCTATTCCGGAGGCATGCAGCGGCGCGTCGATTTGGCCTCCGCGCTGATGGTGCTGCCAGAAGTGCTATTTCTCGACGAGCCGACCGCCGGTCTTGACCCGCGCAGTCGCCGCGACGTTTGGGGACTCGTGAGTTCGTTAGCGGCGCAAGGCATTACGATCTTGCTGACCACGCAGTACCTGGAGGAGGCGGATCTGCTGAGCGACTCGATCGTAGTCATCGACCACGGTCAGGTGATCGCAAGCGGCACCGCGGAAGACCTTAAGAGCCGGGTTGGGGCGAGCTATTGCCAAGTGAGTCCGGCCAATCCGGCCGACTTGCCGCAAGTCGCCGCTGCGCTGACGGGGCTCGATGGGGTCGATGTTGACGGCGACACAAACTCGGTGTCCGTGGTCGCCCCTGGTGGGGTTGCCACGTTGGCCGATGTGTTTCGCCGCGTCGACGCGCTGGGCATCGAACTTGCCGACATCTCGCTTCGCAAACCCTCACTGGATGAGGCATTCCTGCATATCACCGAGCGTGCCGTCGCCCCGTCATGAGCGCGCTGGCCGCCCTCACAGAACGTTCGCTGATGTCGTCGGCGCGCGACGGCGAGATGATCTTCGAGATCGTTTCACCGGTCGGCTATTTGGCGGGCTTCAGCGTGGCGCTGCACGGCCTCATCGACACCGGCCGCGTGAGCTATTCGCAGTATCTGGTTCCCGCCGTGGTCGCCCAGGCGATGATCTTTGTGGGACTGCTCACCGCCGACCGCGCGGTGCGTGACCGCTTGACCGGACTCGGCGAACGGTTGCGGACGTTGCCGATCACAGCGGCGGCCCCGGTAACCGCTCGCATGGCGGCCACGATGGTCCGGGCCTCGCTGGCACTTGCGGTTTCGATGGGCGCCGGCTTCGCGTTCGGATTCCGAATGACCGGTGGATTGCTCTACGCGATAGTGTTCGTCCTCATCTCATTACTTTTGTGCTTGGCAGTCGGTCTCGGCGCCGACGCGTTAGGATCCAGTTCCAAAAGTCTGCAGGGAGCTAGTTATGCCCTGTTCGTACCGCAGCTGCTGCTGTTCATGTTGTCCACCGGAATCGCCCCCGAGAAAACGTTTCCGGGTTGGTTGCGCCCGTTGGTGCGCAACCAACCCGTGTCCCAGGTCGCCGAAACGCTGCGCGGGCTAGGCAGCGGGTACTTGCTGATGAGCAACCTGCTGACCAGCTTGGCCTGGTGTGTGGGAATGGTGCTGGTGTTCGGCGCGATAACGCTCCGCATGCAGAGGCGCAGCTTATGACCTCGCAATCCACGCAACATGGCTCGTTGCTCGTCGAGAGCTGGTTGGAGGCCGGGCGGCACCTGATCCGGTGGCGGCGTGACCGAGCCGTGCTGATGGGTTCACTTCTGTTCCCCATTTTCCTGTTGCTCCTCTACCAAATCGTGTTGGGCGAGCAGCTGCACCGAGCTACCGGGGTGGAGAGCATTTACGGTCTGGTTCCGTTCTGCGCGGTGTTGTCCGCGCTGTTCGGATCCCTCGGCAACGCGGTCGGCATCACGATGGACCGCCAGGCGGGGCTGCTCACCCGGATGTGGGTGCTTCCGGTCCACCGGGCAAGCGCGCTCACCGGCCGGCTCGTCGCGGAGGCCACGCGGGCGCTCCTCGGTACACTGCTAATAACGTTGCTCGGGGTGTTCCTGGGCCTGCGCTTCACGCACGGCTGGGCCACGGTGCTGCTATACGTTCTGATCCCTTCGATCATGGTCGTCGGATACACGACGCTGCTGATGGCGCTCGTCATCCGGACGAATGGCCGCACCATCATGACCTGGCTGGTGGGCGGCACCGTCACGCTGGCCTTCGTCAACCCCGCAACCACTCCGATACAGTCTTTCCCGAAGTCGCTTCAGCCGTTGATCCACATTCAACCGCTCTCGCCGCCCATTGAGACGATGCGGTCGCTGGCTTACGGCGGGCCAATTTTATTGCCCCTGGCCATGACCTTCCTCTGGGCCATCGTGTTGGTCGCAGTGTTCGCTCCTCTCGCCATACGCGGTTATCGGCGCGCGGCAGAGTCCAGCGCGTGACACTCGTCTCGGTGTGTGTGCCGATGTACAACAACGGCGCGACCATCGAGCGCTGTCTGCGCAGCATCCTCGACCAGGATGGGGTCGAGTTCGAGATCGTGGTGGTTGATGACCAGTCGACCGACGGCGGAGCGGAACGTGTCGCATCGCTGCTGCGGCCGGGAGACCGGCTGGTACGCAACGAGACTCGTCTCGGCCTCAACGAAAACCACAACGCCTGCTTAAGTCTCGCGCGCGGCGAGTTAATCCAGTTCGTCCACGGAGACGACTGGTTGCTTCCGGGAGGCCTGCAGATACTCGCCCGGCGCTTCGACGATCCCACTGTCGGACTCGCGTTCGCGCCGCGGCGGGTGGTTAGCGACAATGTTCCGTCGGGATTTCGGCAGGGCGTACCGAACACTCTGCACAACCATTTTGCCAAGCTACGGGAGCGCAACACCGGATCGTCGTTGGTTATGCAGATAGTGGGCATCTATGGCGCAAGTGCCAATTTGATCGGTGAACCGACCTGTGTGATGTTTCGCCGCCATACGGCGATCGAGGCAGGTGGTTTCCGCAACGACATTCATCAGACGGTCGACTTAGATTTCTGGCTGCGCTTAATGCTTCGATCAACGGTGTGCTTTGTGCCACAAGAACTCTCGGTGCGATACCACACGGCGGGCACGGAGACGGCGAATATCAAGGGCGCTCATCGCCACTGGCTCGACCAGCTACGCATCCTAACGTGGATGATCGTCGATCCCGCTGCTAGCAATGCGATTCGGATCATCGCGATACCATGGTGGTTGGCAAGATGGTTGACGCTGCTCGTGAGCGTCACAGCGTTGGGACCAGAACGGCAGTCGCGGTTGTGGACCCTGATGCGTGCTCCCGTCGACGAGTTCGCCCGAGCGCGCCGGTTCCGCGACCGGCTAACCTGGGTCTAGGGCTCGCGGACCGCGGTACTGCCCCACCGCAATTCCAATGTCCGCCCAGGGATTAGGCGAGCCCTGAAAACATATAGCGAAGAATTCGGTAGCCGCTTCTTGAACTCTTTGTCTTCCTTTGCACTGACTCCCGAGATGTCGTTGTACCGCGCGATAACGATATCCATGTAACGTGTGACGAGCGCCGGGTTTGAGAAGCAGCGAATATTGAAATCCCAGTCGGCCCAGACGGGATAGCGCAGATTGAACGGGCCGATCCCGGCGAACAGCTCGCGCCGGTAGAAAATCGCCTGCTGGCATATGTTCTCTTCGAATACCAGGCGGTCGAGGTCGAATGCTCCCGCTTGACGCGAAGAGTTAGAGCGCATGATCACGTCGCCGTATACCAGATCACTGTGCTCGTGTTCGGTGATGAAGGCGTTCACCGTGGCCAGGGTATCCGCGTCGTACAGGGCGTCGTCAGCTCCCAGAAACAGCAACCACTCCCCCGTCGCCATACCGACTCCACGGTTCATGGCGTCGTAGACACCCTGGTCGGGGCCGGAATGGATGACCAAGCGGGGGTCCAGTCGCGGGGTAAAGCTTTTGGCGATGTCGAGAGTTCCGTCCGTCGAGCCACCGTCGACGAGCACCACCTCGAAGTTGCTGTACGACTGGCTGACGACGCTCTCCACGCAGGCATTCAGCGTCACCGCCACGTTGAACGTTGGAATGATGATGGAAAACGTCGGCGCAGTCATGGCGTCAGTCACGTTAGCAGCGTCCTGTCCGACTTCGATGCCGCGCCGTATAGGCGGTCCTTGGTCACTCGTCTTCCCGGAAGAAAATCCCATCGGCCTGTAAGAGTCGACCGTCACGCGGGTCCCGAAAACCCGGCTGCAATTCGGTCAGCGTGAAACCCAGAGAATGCGTCAGCTCGAGCGCCTCGCGGATGAGCATACCGCCGTCATATAAAGGGACGAAAGATAATTCGAGCTGGATACCGGCCACGCGTTCACTCACCAACGATGTAGCACCGGCAAGCACTTGCCGTTCGAAACCCTGAACGTCAATCTTGAGAAAAATCGATTCGGCCGGCCCCAGAAGTTCCGGCGCAACGGAGTCAAGTCGTCGGATCGACACTTCTTCAACGTCAACATAATTCGCGGGCGGAAACGCGTCTTGATGGCGTTTCAGCATCGGCAGTACCGAGCTGCTTGCACCGGCGTTGCCTGCGACATTTATCGAAATTGTCCCGTCGGCGTCCCCTAACGCACACTGTCGGCAATCCCACGCCGGATCCCGTGATGCGTTGCGCTCCAGCAGCGAAAAAGGTCCGGATAGTGGCTCGAAGGAGACGATACGGCCCTTGTACGCAGCCTTGCGGAGGTCGGCCGCATACTGTCCGGAGTTTGCACCAACATCGAAAACCGTATCAATCCGACGCGATTCGAGTTGCTTGACGAACTGCCGCTTCCACCCGCTTTCGGAATAGGGAAACGACACTTCAAATGTAGTATTGCGCGCGATCGATCCACCAGGGCGGAACAAACTCATCGCGTCACGCTAACACGCGACAATCCTCGTCCGCCGCTGTCAGTGTCGCAGCCGTTCACTGGCGCACCGCCGCAGCGTTGGCCCGATACCACGCCACCGTTGCCTCGATGCCGTCCCGCAGCTCTATTCGGGGCAGCCATCCTGCCTGGCGCAAGCTCGACACATCCAGAAGTTTGCGGGGTGTCCCGTCTGGTTTCGTTGCATCCCAGCGTGTTTCGCCGGTGTAGCCCACCGCTGCAGCGACCATATCGGCGATCTCGCCGATGGTGTGGTCGATCCCGGTTCCGACATTCACGTGGACCGGACCGTCGAAGTGCTCCAATAGATGCAGGCATGCGCTTGCCAGGTCATCGGCATGCAGCAGCTCACGCCGCGGTGTTCCGGTGCCCCAGTTCGTCACGTACGGGAGAGCGCTAGATTTGGCCTCCTCATACCTGCGGATGAGCGCTGGCAGCAAGTGCGAATTCGAAGGGGAAAAATTGTCTCCCGGTCCATACAGATTGGTCGGCATCGCCGAGATCCACGCCAGGCCGTATTGACGCCTGACCGCCCGGACCTGAAGGATGCCGGCGATCTTCGCGATCGCATAGGCATCGTTTGTCGGCTCAAGCGGGCCCGTCAGCAGCGAGCTCTCGTGGATGGGTTGCGGCGCGAATTTTGGGTATATGCACGAAGATCCGAGGAACAGCAACCGAGGTACGCGTGCGGCCAAGGCCGCATCGAGCAAATTGACCTGGATCTGCAGGTTTTCAGATAAGAAGTCGGCCGGATACGAGTTGTTGGCCATGATGCCCCCGACCCGGGCCGCAGCGTCAATAACGACGTGCGGCTTAGTCTCAAGCAGGAAGTCGAACGTCGAGGAACGATCCGTCAGGTCGAGTTCGCTGTGTGACCGTACAACGAGGTTGGTAAAGCCCTCTGATTCAAACTTGCGCAGCAACGCGGAACCGACCAGGCCGCGATGCCCAGCGATGTACACGGGCAGTGTGCGGTCAAGCACGCCGACCGACGCCTGCGCATTCTCGCTCACGTCCAACCCATGACGGTCGGTCTGTCGATCCACGGCTGGCCATCGCATTCCAGCGCCGTTATATCGGCGTCGACCATGATCTGTGCGAGTTCGCCGGTATGCACCGTCGCCTTCCAACCGAGCGATTCGGCCGCCTTCGTCGCATCGCCTATCAGCGAATCCACTTCGGTGGGGCGCAGGTAGCGGTCGTCGAATTTCACATGCTTCTGCCAGTCGAGTCCAGCGTGTTCGAATGCGGCCTGGGCAAACTCCCGCACCGCGTATCCGCGACCCGTTGCCAAAACGAAGTCGTCCGGTTCTGGGGCCTGTAGCATACGCCACATCCCCTCCACGTACTCGGGTGCGTATCCCCAGTCCCGGACCGCATCGAGATTGCCCATGTAGAGATCTGACTGGACGCCGGCTTTAATACGAGCCACCGCTCGAGTGATCTTTCGGGTCACGAAAGTTTCTCCACGCCTTGGTGATTCGTGATTGAACAAAATACCGTTCACCGCGAATAAACCGTACGCTTCGCGGTAGTTGCGCGTCGCCCAGTAGGAGTAGACCTTCGCCGCGCCGTAGGGTGACCGAGGATAAAACGGCGTCTGCTCATCCTGCGGCGGCGGTGATGCGCCGAACATCTCTGACGAGGATGCCTGATAGTAGCGGCAATCCACCCTGGAAAGGCGAACAGCCTCAAGTAGTCGGATCGACCCCATGCCGGTGGTGTCGCCGGTGTGGACGGGTTCATCGAAGCTCACGCGCACGTGGGACTGCGCCGCCAGGTTGTACACCTCGTCAGGATCGATGGTGCTCAGCAGGGTGACCAGACGGGTGCCGTCACTGAGGTCTCCGTAGTGCAAAAACAGTCGTGCAGCCGGTTGGTGTGGATCGATGTAGAGGTGATCGATTCGAGAGGTGTTGAACGTCGAGGCCCGGCGGATCAACCCGTGGACTTCGTATCCCTTGCGCAGCAGCAGCTCTGCGAGATATGAGCCATCCTGACCGGTGATGCCCGTGATCAGCGCTCGCTTCACCAAATCCCCACCTTTGCAAATGGATGCTCGCAAAGACACCCTGGGCTCAGCATCATCGCAGGTGTCACACTCCTCGTCGTACGCAGCAGCAGGGCGTTGTACCGGTTAATGGTAGACGGAGCAGCAACCGCCAGTTGCGTGGATCGACCGCGGTCAGTCTCCAGAGACTCGGCGCAGGACCCTCGCGCCGCAACGAGATCTCCCTAGACGCGTTAGGAAGCGATCATCGCAATCAGCTAGATAGTTCGATGCCTTCGCTGCTTCCGCAACACTCGGATTGGCATCTGTTGATTCAAACCGGGCCCTAAATTGAGTAGGGTCGAGTACCTTGAACGACACCACGGCGCACCCAGATCGAGGCCCTGGATGCCGACCGATTAACCGACGCACGGATGGGAGCGGTTTTGACCGACCGCGACATGCGATTACCGCACCGCGACCTGATGTGGGGCGCACGAAGCTTGGGCTCGATAAAGCAGCTGCTACACGGTGGGCGCCTCCCCATCTCCTTAAAACGCGCCTCGCACCAGCGCGCAGGCGGTACGGCTACGGGCGTAGGCAATGATGACTAAAGGCATATCTCAATGCGTTCAGAAGTATTGGGGGAAACGAAATACGGTCCCCGGGGCGTTTTGGGACATGGACTTTCTGTTGTTCGATCAGATCTTCACTATGCAGCTCCAACACGATATTCGGGGTGATTTGCTTGAAATCGGAGCCTTGTATGGCAAGAGTGCTATCGTTTTGGGCTGCCACGCGCGGTTGGAAGAAAAAGTAATTATTTGCGATATCTTTAACGACACGGAGGGCGCCGCCGAGAATATCGCGGAGAACGCACAAACTTACGGCGGCCTCACTCGCGGAAAGTTCGAAGAGAACTATTCCCGATGGGTGGCTCGTCCGCCGGTCGTGCTCGCGGAACTATCTGAGCATCTGATTGACAGGATTGAGGCTCAAACGCTTCGTTTTGTGCACATAGACGGCAGCCATCTGTACAACGTCGTACGTCAAGATATTGCTGACACTCGCGGCCTCATGGCCGAAAATGGCGTGGTGGTGATGGACGACTTCAGGGCTATACACACACCGGGTGTGGCCGCGGCCGTATGGGGGGCCGTATCCAAGCACGGGCTAATACCCATATGTATTTCCGAACAAAAATTTTATGGTGCTTGGAATCCAGAGACGGCGCGATCGACCAGAGAGCATCTGACGCGCTGGGTCGCTTCCCAGAGCGAAGCCATCAATTATGGGGTCCAAGACGTCGCGGGGACGAGCATTCTCGTCATTCAAAACCCTCCTCCCCTTGGCGGAAAATCACAAATCGTCATTAAGATTCCGAATCCATGGACACCCATAACGATTGTCTTGGCGATTCCGGCTTTCTGGCGTCGGCACTTCGCAGCTCCAAGGCTGAGGGACGTGCTCGCATATGCCTGGATACGTCATCATTTGGGAAGCCGGCCCGTCGTCACACCTGACAACCAAGACGTGTCGATTCATTCACGACACAAATAATATCAACCTGATGGAGCTGTCCATATTTCACTGTCCCTCCGGCTCCCCCTCGCAAGGACACAACCGTGACATCAACTCCACCGGTCATCTTCATCATCTTTAACCGGACGGACACCACTCGGAAGGTCTTTGAGATGATCAGGACTGCGCAGCCGAGCAAACTGTTGGTGATCGCCGACGGACCTCGTGAAGACGTGCCTGGCGAGGCTGAGAGGTGCGCCGCCACACGCGCTATCATCGACGACGTCGATTGGGAATGTGAAGTTCACAAGAACTTCTCTGAGACCAACATGACCATCCGTCTCCGCATTTCCTCCGGATTAGCTTGGGCCTTCGAACTTGTCGACAGAGCCGTCGTGCTCGAACACGACTGCCTGCCGTCACTATCATTCTTTCGCTACTGCGCCGATCTTCTTGACCGCTACGAGAATGATGAGCGAGTCATGATGATCTCCGGGCAGAATCATCTGTTTGGACAGGCTGAAATATCAGATAGTTACTATTTCTCAAGATATGCCCACGTGATGTGGGGATGGGCAACCTGGCGACGCGCCTGGGAAAAATATGATCTCAACATGACACGCTGGCCGGACATCAGAGACCGGAAGCTGTTCGATCAATACTTCAATAAGACTAGGGAACGCTATTATTGGGAATCCATCTTCGAGATGATGTATGAAGGCGGTCGGATTGATACCTGGGACTATCAGTGGTTCTATAGCATGTGGGAGAATTCAGGTCTCTGCATAACTCCAGCCCGAAATTTGGTCCTAAATATCGGCATCGACGCCGAAGCGACTCACACTAACACAAAATATGATCGAATCTATTCCACTCTGCAGGCAGGGCAGATAGACACACCCCTTGCGCACCCCGCGAACGTTCTGGCGAACTCTGACCATGACGAGCTCGAAGCAAAACTTCGCTTTGCCTACCACACCAAAGGAATGCTGGGCTTCTTTTTCAGATTGCTTGCAGTCAAAGTGTTAATTAGAAGGGTAAGAAAGCGCGCCAGAGCTGCCAGGCCTGCTACGCGCGAAGGCTGACGCGGAGGGTCCGAACGGCGCCTCGGGGGCTCACGCCTGCGCATACGGTTGCGCCGCCGTCGAGTCGGATGGGTAACTTGGGTCAGTTTTGCGAATCAGGCAAGCCGCTGACATCGCAGACCCCCGCATCACCAAGATGCGGCTCGAAGTAATCTCAGCGCCGGGACTCCTGCGTACCAACTTCATCCATTGGCCAGATAGATGTGCCCCCCGGTTTCCGCCGCATAGCCGAACTCCCGACAAAATCTTCGTATTCGCGGTACAGCGAGACCTGCATCTCGGTGTAATACTTCTCGAGGCCTTCGGCACACTGATCGGCTCAGCGGTCCTTCCCTTTGCCAATGTGCCGAATGCACCCCCTGAGTGAGGCTATGCTGCGAGCCAAACGACACCGGAGATAGCATGCAGGAAGACCATCAAGCCGCCGATCCGCGTCGCGCGGGTAGTCGTTTCTCCCGGTTTCCCGGAGACCGGACGCCACCTGTCCTGGGTGCAATACGCAGACGTTGGATCATGCACGCCTTCAACCAAAGACACCGCCTTCCGGATACGCCCCGCGGGCATCGGATCCACGAGTTCCTAGCCCGTCAAGCCAGCGTGGTTCAGGCCGCAGACATGGCGGTGGCGAGGGAGGCAGTCGAGCCGATAGATATTTCGACCTACTTGTTCCCCAACGACTTGCAGGTAACCGATGTCCCGCTGAAAAGAATGCTACTGATCGGCGCGTGCCTCAGCGAGGAATACCGAAACCGCTTCCGCGAACTCGACCCGGAGCTCAAGGTCGATTACATCCCGATGAACAATCTTCAGCAACTGCCGGCACTGGACGCGGCCCAAGTCGATGGCTACCAGCTGCAGTACATCCAAATCTCGCTGCGGGAGGTGCTGACTGACCGAATCGTTCGCATTTTCGATATCGATCGCGCACAAGGCTTTGGCGCGATCCTGGAGGACTCGCGCGCAATATTGGCCGCGATGCTCGACGCTGCGATGGCCTACAACGTGCAGCACGGGCTACTAACGCTGGTCGCCAATTTCTTTGTGCCCCAAGGTCACGCGGCGCCCAGCCTAGCCGGCATCGGGGGCGAGGCCGACCTAACTGCATTGATCACGGAATTGAACAAGACACTCGCACAGCTGGTTCGCAACTACAAAAACACCTACGTGGCGGACGTAAACAGCCTGGCGAACTCGTACGGCAAACGCAACTTCCTCGACGACATCGTCTATTTCTACAGCCACGGCTCCGTACTCGGCAGTCATGCGGTGCTCAACGAGGAGTGGGCGCAGCACGATAACTGGCCGGTGTGGTCGGCACCGGACTGCGCGCGTGTCGAGCCGGTGCCAGACCTGGCCGAGTTCTATCAGCTGCAAACGAAGCCGTTCTTGAGATTGGTGCTCGACCAGATCCGCTATCTATATCGGGTCGCGCAGCAAGTCGACCAGGTCAAAATTGTCATCTTTGACCTCGATAACACCTTGTGGCGCGGGCAGATCGCCGAGCACTACGAGACTGGGCGCCAGTGGCCGGACTTACACAACTGGCCGGTGGGCATGTGGGAGACCGTGCATTACCTGCGGCGGCGCGGCATCATGGTGTCGCTGTGTTCGAAAAACGACGAGAGCGTGGTGCAGGATAGGTGGTCGCGCGCAGTCGGCCTGCCGTGGCTCTCGTTGGACGACTTCATAGCACCCAAGATCAACTGGGCCCCCAAGTCGGAAAACGTGCGGGCCATCCTGTCGGAGTTGCATCTGACTGCCAAGAGCGCGCTGTTCGTCGACGACAATCCGGTCGAGCGCAGCGAAGTGTTGGGTGGTGTGCCGGGCATCCGCGCGATTGGCAGCAACCCGTTCGTGACCCGCCGAATTCTGTTGTGGGCGGCCGAAACGCAGCGCAGCGTCATGACCGACGAATCGATGAAACGCGAGTCCTCCTATCGGGGCATCCTTGCAAGTAATGCGGAGATGGCATCGATGGATCGCGAGTCCTTCCTGAAAAATCTGCAAGTTCGCAGCCAACTCGATCACATCACCGAAATCGACTCACCGTTGTTGCCGCGTGTCTTGGAACTGGCGAACAAGACCACGCAATTCAATACAACCGGCTTGAAGTGGACCTTGCCGGAACTGGTCACGTTCATCGAGAACAAGGGCGACGTGTTCGCCTTGAGCGTGCAGGACAAGTTTGCCGATTACGGCTTGGTCGGCGCGATTTTCGTTAGCGGTGGCATCATACGGCAGTTCGTGATGAGCTGTCGTGTGCTCGGCAAGGATGTCGAAGTAAATGCGTTGAAGCAGATCCTGCAACTTGTGCGCTACCAGGACGAAGGAGCTTTTATCTTCGGCATGGTGCTGCCAACGGAGGTCAATGGGCCATGCCAAGATATTTTCCTGCGCTCGGGTTTTCAACCGACGGACAAAGCTGACACCTTCGCGATCCCGAAGGACACGCTCTAGGAAGCCGCCGGGCCGATTCATCTGCGTCCACGTCTGCTGCGCGTAAGGTGCTGTGCGACGCGCAGTTCGCGGGCGCGGCCAGCGTTTGAGTGTCAGTGTGGATGCGCAGCAATCGGCGGGAGTGCGGAGTCGGTTACCACTCCGCCGCAGTGAGGACTATTGCAGCATTGCCGATCCGTGCGCACTGTTGGTGACGTGTTCACCATGCGTTTCACCTCTAGATAGTGCGCAGACCGAAAGCGAGGCGTCACGAGAACTGAGGAATATCAATTATTCGCGCCCGCCGCGGCCGGAGATGGCTATCCTTCTCGAGATCACTATTGATAAGTCCACTCGGGCTGGACGAAATTAGAGAGGCAAAATGAGTTTTCGCAGACGGTTATCGCAGTTCAAACCCGTGATTATCGCATACTCTGCCTGTACTTATCTTCTGCTGCAGGCGCAGGTCGCGCTGGCGGAGCGCCGCGACCGGGGAGGCGCACTGGATCCGGCCCAAGGACCCACCCCGCCCGCCCGACTGCGATGGCGAGTCCACGGGGGCCTGGACAGGAACGATTATCTTCAAACCGGCAAAGCGCTGGCGCAAAACATTCGGGACCTGTGTAGCGGAGCTGGCCGCGATTTCTCTTCATTCAATGATATTTTGGATTTTGGCAGTGGCTGCGGCCGCGTCGTACAAAATTTCCGAGACCCATCCGAATCCCATAATCTGTACGCAACCGACATAGACCCCGACCTTGTGGATTGGGGAAAAAACAACTTGAGCGGGATCCAGTGGAGCATAAACGACCACCTGCCGCCCTTGCCTTTTGACGACGACGCTTTCGATCTGATCTATGGCATATCGGTGTTTACCCACTTGGACGAAGATTTGCAACACGCGTGGCTGGGCGAACTGGCGCGGGTCGCACGGCCGGGTGCAACACTCATCTTGACGGTCCATGGCAAACAAGTGATGAGTGGCCTTCGTTTGTTGGACGATTCCTATCAAGACGGGATTCGAGAGCGAGGATTTGCTTTCCTCCGTTTGTCCAGGGGGCGTCTGAAAGCCGACGGATTTCCCGATTTCTACCAGACTGCATTTCACACCGAAGACTATGTTCGCACCGAGTGGACTAGGCATTTCGACGTAATAGATTACGTCGAACGCGGAATTGGCGGTCACCAGGACGCAGTGATTATACGCAAGCGCTGAGCCACCTGGCGGCTCAACGCTTAATCGACCACGGGCCGCCGCCGGACCGACTGTGCCCGGAGGCTGGTGGGCGGGAGGACCGGACATAATGGCCACGGGCGTCGCTGACCGCACGAACCGGAAAGGGAGGATCCGTCGTGAAGTTTGCTTTGGCGAGCTACGGCACGCGCGGCGATATCGAACCCAGCACCGCCGTGGGGCGCGAACTGCAGCGTCGAGGGCATGAGGTCCGGTTGGCCGTCCCGCCCAACCTGGTAGGCCTCGTCGAGTCGGCCGGGCTGGATGTGGTCCCGTACGGACCGGATCAGCAGCAGGGCTTCTGGGACGTGGATTTCCTCGGCAAGTTCTGGAAGGTCCGGGAGGTGATCGACTCGTGGCGACAAACGCAGGAGCTACTGCAAATTTCGCTGGGCGAGATGAGCACGACGCTGGTGACGCTTGCCGACGGGGCCGATCTGATGTTCACCGGCCCTGGTTTTCCCCAGGTGCCCGCCAATGTCGCGGAGTATCTCGGTATTCCGCTGGCAACCATGCATTACTTTCCGATGTTGCCTAACGGCCAGCTCTCTCCGGGCGTGCCGGCGCCGCTGGTGCGTACCGCGATGAGACTGCTGGACTGGCCGCAACGGCTCGTGACGAAAAAGGCCGAGGACGCACAGCGCCGGGCGCTGGGACTACCGAAGGCGACCGGTCCCGCACCGCGACGGATCACCGCACGCGGATCGCTAGAAATCCAGGCCTATGACCAGGTGTGCTTCCCGGGGCTGGCATCCGAATGGGCCAAATGGGGGGATCAACGGCCCTTCGTCGGCACGCTGACGATCGAGATGGCGACGGACGCCGACGAGGACGTCGCATCGTGGATCGCCGCCGGCACCCCGCCGATTTTCTTCGGCTTCGGAAGCACCACCGTCAAATCCCCTGCCGAGACAGTTGAGATGATCGGCGCGGCCTGCGCGCAGCTAGGCGAGCGCGCACTGGTGTGCTCCGGCTGGAGTGACTTCAGCGACGTGCCACAGCCTGACCACGTCAAAGTGGTTGGCCCGGTGAATTACGGGACGGTCTTTCCGGCCTGCCGCGCCGTCGTGCACCACAGCGGTGCCGGAACCACCGCCGCCGGGTTGCGCGCCGGGGTCCCGACGCTCAGCCTGTGGAGCCTGGGTGATCAAAGGATCTGGGCCGGCCAGGTCAAACGACTGAAGGTGGGCACCGCACGGCCCTTTTCGGCCACTACGCAACAAACACTGGTCAGCGACCTGCGCGAGATCCTCGCCCCCGACTTCGTCAGCCGAGCCCGCGACATCGCCACCAGGATGACCAAACCCGCCGAAAGCGCCGCCAAGGCAGCCGATCTCCTCGAGAATTTCGCCCGCGTACCGGCCGCGAAGAACTAGCTGATGAAATTTGTCCTGGCGAGCTACGGAACGCGCGGCGATGTCGAGCCGTCCGCTGCCGTTGGCCGCGAACTGCAGCGCCGAGGACACGAGGTGGCCCTGGCGGTCCCGCCGGGATTGCTGGACTTCACCGAGGACGTGGGGCTGGCGGCCGTGGCGTATGGGCCGCCGATCGAGGAATTCCTGGACGAGGATTTCCTGCGCAGTATGTGGACGGATTTCTTCCGCAGCGCGTGGACGATCACCGGGCCGATCAACGTAGTGCGCAAGGTCTGGGAGCCCATCATGGTGCACTGGGCCCAGGTGAGTTCGACGCTGATGTCGCTGGCCGGCGGGGCCGACTTGCTGTCCACCGGCATCAATTTCGAGCAGGCTGCCGCCAATGTGGCCGAGCACTACGACATTCCGTTGGCCACCCTGCATCACTTTCCGATGCGGGCCAACGGCCAACTGGTACCGACCATGCCGGCGCCGCTGGTGCGCTCCTCGATGACGGCGATCGAATGGCTGTTTTGGCG
Source organism: Mycobacterium sp. NGS40 (assembly GCF_059812735.1). Classification (NCBI taxonomy): domain Bacteria; kingdom Bacillati; phylum Actinomycetota; class Actinomycetes; order Mycobacteriales; family Mycobacteriaceae; genus Mycobacterium; species Mycobacterium sp. NGS40. The sequence goes on along the minus strand of NZ_JCALDG010000010.1, from coordinate 207,100 downwards.
TGCGACGAAGAAGGTCGAGGACGAGCAGCGCCGCGCACTGGGGCTGCCGAACGCGACGGCTCGCTCACAGCGACGCATCGCCGACCGGGGATCCCTGGAAATCCAGGGCTACGACGCGGTGTGCTATCCAGGGCTGGCCGCCGAGTGGGCGAAATGGGACGGCCGTAGACCCTTTGTCGGGGCGCTGACAATGGAATTGGCCACCGATGCCGACGAAGGGGTCACGTCGTGGATCGCGGCGGGAACGCCCCCGATCTGCTTCAGCTCGGGCAGCATCCCGGTCGAATCTCCGACCGAACTGGTGGAGATGATCGGCACGACGTGCGCGGAGTTGGGTGAGCGAGCATTGGTGTGTTTCGGTGGCACCGACTTCACCGACGTGCCGCGCCCCGACCACGTCAAGCTGGTGGGCCCAGTCAACTACGCCACGATCTTCCCGGCCTGCCGCGCAGTGGTTCACCACGGCGGCTCGGGCACCACTGCCGCGAGCATGCGCGCAGGGATTCCCACGCTGATCCTGTGGAGCTCGGCCGATCAGCCGTACTGGGGAGCCCAGGTGAAACGGCTGAAGGTCGGTGCTGCGCGGCGCTTTTCGTCGGCCACGCAGGAAACGCTGATCGCGGATCTGCGCGAGATTCTGGCGCCGCAATACGCCACCCGCGCCCGCGAACTCGCGACCCGAATGTCCAAACCCGCCGAAAGCGTCGGCCGCGCTGCCGATCTTCTAGAAGATGCCGCGCGCAGAAATGCGTCTGCCTGAGCGCGTCACCGTGCCGGCTTGATCAGCAGGCCCTGCCCGGTGGGCAGCGCACAGATCACCACACCGAATTCTGCCGCCAAGGCATCCATCGCGGCACGCTGCTCGTCGCGCCCCCGATTCGCGTAGTCGTCGAGGAGCACGAAGGCACCCGGCGTGAGCCGCGGCCAGAAATGGCGCAGCGCCGCGACTTCTGGTGGCGCACAGTTCATGTCGACATGTAGGTACGCAATCGCCTGGGCTTCGACTTGGTCGAGAGTTTCCGGAACCGCACCGACGATGATGCGCTGGTTTTTCCACTGGGCGAAATTGGCGCGGACACCCTCGACTCCGCTGACGTACATCCCATTGCGCAGCTTCAACTGGCTTCGCTCATACTCGCCCGATTCGCGTTCCGCCTCTGTGACGAACCGCGAATCGATTCCGGCGAAGGTGTCGAGCAGATAGAACGTCTTGCCCAGGCTGTCCCAGTCGAGGTACTCCATGATGGCACTGCTCAAGAACCCATAGCTGACGCCACACTCGACGAAATCGCCGTCCAGCAGACTCGCGCTCTTGGCCGCCCAGAGCCCGACGTGCACTCGCCACTGCCACTGATACCAGTCCTGGTCGGGCAGGGCGCGAGCGCCACGTTTGTAAGCACGCTGGAATGCGGGGTCGTCCAGGAATGCATCGTTGTGGAAGCTGAGCAGGCCGTCGCTCGCGTAGACATCGGGCAGTACCTTGCGCGCCAGCCAATACTCACCGCGCACCCACCACATCAGCAGGCGAGTCTTGACGTCTAGACCGTTTGCCACGGCGGCAACCATAACATTGGCGCCGACCCCGTCTCCGGCGAATGGGATGGGTTCACCGGCAACTTAGTTGGCCGATTGCGTTGCACAGGATAACGCAAACACGTTCTTAGGCATGGGCTTACAGCGAACGGCGATGCCGCCGCTGATTGCGAAGCCGGATTCAGACTTAAGGCCGTGTGGTGGTTATGGCTTGCGCCACAGCACACCGGTGCCGTCGATTTCCTCGATTTCCGCGCTTATTCCGTGCTTCTCGCGGTAGTCAGTCACCGCTTGCTCACACGCTTTCAGGGCATAGTAGTCGTCAATGATGCAAAACCCGCCGGACGTCAACCGCGGATAGAGCGCATCGAGGGCCTGGATCGTCGATTCGTAGAGATCACCATCAAGCCGCAAGACGGCGATCTGCTCGATCGGGGCGTCGGCCAACGTGTCCTTGAACCACCCCGGCAGAAAGCGGACCTGCTCATCAAGCAATCCGTAGCGCTCGAAATTCGCCCTGACTTCGGCCTCAGGAATCCCCAGCACGTTCGCGTGCCGATGCAGCCGAATTCCCTTGTCTGCCTTGTAATTCGCCGTATCCGGAGGTGGCACACCCGCAAAAGAATCGCACAGCCACACCTGTCGCGTCACGTCGCCGTACGCGGACAATACAGCGCGCATCAAAATCGACGCGCCGCCGCGCCAGACGCCGCACTCGACCAGATCGCCGGCAATGCCGTCGGTGAGCACCGTCTCCACACACTGCTGCAAGCTGGTGAGTCGCTGCATGCCGATCATCGTCAGCGCGTCCGCCGGCCAATCCAGGCCCCGATCCCGCGCGTAGGCATTGAATGGACGCTTACGTACCAGCATGAAATTGCGAGCATTGAACAGGGGCCGCCCCAGCCGGTACAAGCCGACCGGCACCAATTCATCCTGACCATATCGAGTGAGGTCACGACGGAGCAGGTCAAGGTACGCAGACCGCGCGTCGGTATCAGTCACGGTCAAACGGCCCTCTTCTCGCATACCACTACTCCCAGTCATGGAGCCTAGACGCCCTCCGACGTCACCAACGTGTTCCACGGTCCTGCGTCAACTCCCCCGCTCAACTAGTCCCGCTCCCCTCACAAGGGCCCGAGACCGTAATAACCCCCAAAGCATGTTAACTGAGTACCGGGCACCTGACCGCCGAATCGAGGTGTGAAGTGCGACTTCGGCCGCCTACCCGAACGTACCCGGCATCGCGGGAGCGGCGCCGAGGCGCCCGCCGATCACGCAAAACGGCCCGAATGGGCGAAGCTCTCCAGCAGATCCGCGGCCCGCGTGACACTGTCCTCGGCCGACGTCATCTGGGTTGCCAGTGCCCGCGCCTTGGCAGCGCATTCCGCCGTGAGGATCTGCCGCAGGTCCTCGATCAGCGTGTCCTTCGTGGTCAGCGAAAACTTCCGGGCGGCGCCCACTTTCAGGCGTCTGAGGTGGCCGCCCCAGAACGGCTGATCCCCAGCCGTCCACAGGATCAGCGTGGGAATCCCGGCGCGCAGGCCCGCGGCCGTTGTGCCGGAGCCACCGTGATGCACCACCGCACGGCAGCTGGGGAAGACTTTCGCGTAATTCACCGCGCCGACCACCTTGACGTGATCGAAATGCGGCACCTCGCTGAAGTCGGCCCAACCGGCGCAGATCAGCGCCCGCTCGCCCAACTGCTCGCAGGCCGCGGCGATCATCTCGACGGTGTCGGCCGGCGTTTCGCTGACCGGCATGCTGCCGAAGCCAAAGCAGATCGGCGGTGTTCCGGCGTTCGCCCACGCCACGACATCGTCGTCGATATCCGTGGTGAGCCCCATCGTCAGGGCTCCGACAAACGGGCGGCGGTCGCCCCATTTCGCCCATTCGGCGGCCAGCCCGGGAAAGCACACCTGGTCGTAGGCCTGCAGTTCCAATGAGCCGCGTTGGGCGATCCGCTTCGGCGAGGCGCAGGTGGTTTTCGGCAGGCCGAGCTTACGCCGCTGGGCGTCCTCCGCCTTCTTGTTCATCCGCCAGACCATCCAGTCGTAGGCGGCCATACCGGTGCGTACCAGTGGCGCCGGAAGGTTTGGGATGAGCTGACCGTTGGGTCGCATCGGGATGTAATGCAGCACCGCCAACGGGATGTCGTAGTACTCCGCGACGTTGGTCGCGAGGTCCTGGTACAGCTGGCCGGTGAACAGCACGTCGGCCCCGGCCGTCAGCGCCGTCAGGGTTTCGCTCATATCCGTCCAGGACCGCAGCACGGGCTCCCAGGCTTCGCGCACCAATTCGATCGGACCCTTGATGGTCCAGAACGTGCGGCGGAACCTCGACCAGAAGCTGCGCAGGAACTCGTCGTCCCAGAACGCCTGCATATCCGGACCGTAGGCGACCGCGTCGAGTCCGGCCGTCTCGGCCAGGCCGAGGAGATTGGGCGGGATGGCCATGCGGACTTCGTGGCCTCTGCGCAACAGTTCGCGCCCAGCCGCCAGCGAGGGCTCGACATCCCCCCGAGTTCCGTAACATGCCAGAGCAAATTTCATCGCGAGGCTAGACCTATCACTTCCCGTCGACCTAGGCAAGCCCAGGCGAGCGCGTTTACTCCCGGTTCACGTCGGCTTTTGGCTGTCCCGATCAGCCGCAAATTCGCAGTCACCGCGAACGCATCAGCGTTCGCCGGTAATGAGTTCTGGTCGACCATCAGACACTGTGATCGGAAGGCTAATCGTTGTCGGCAAACTTGATATTCAACGACGTTACGCGACGGCGGATGTGAGCGCAGAAAAGAAATTCTGGCGAATGAAGCGGGACGCAGGCGATTGATCCCGCGCAATTCGCGGCTCCATTCCGGATTACGCAAGGTGCTTCGCGCGGGCAAAGTTTTCCACCAGATCTGCGGCAGCGCTGACGCTGTCGGCGGGTTTGGTCATTCGGGTGGCAAGCTCGCGGGCTCTCGTCGCGTATTCCGGGTCGAGGATGCGGCGCAGATCCGCGACCAGCGATTCGCGGTTCGTGCTCGAAAAACGCCGGGTGGTCCCCACTTTCAGTTTTTTGAGCTGGGACCCCCAGATTGTTTGGTTGGGGTCCATCGAAAGAATCAACGTGGGAACGCCCGCCCGCATGCTTGCCGCCGTGGTGCCGGAGCCGCCGTGGTGCACGACGGCGCGGCAGGCGGGAAAAACCTTCGCGTAGTTCACCGCGCCCACCACCTTGACGTGGTCGGGAAGGGCAACGCCGCTGAAGTCACTCCAGCCGGCGCACACCAGTGCCCGCTCGCCCAACTCCGCGCAAGCCGAACTGATCATCTCGATCGTGTCGGCCGGGGATTCCACTGCCATGCTGCCGAAACCAAAGCAGACAGGCGGTGTGCCCGCGGCGATCCAGGACACCACCTCGTCGTCGACCTCGGTCGTCAGCTCCATCGTCAGCGTGCCGACAAACGGGCGCTGGCCGTTCCACTTAGCCCATTCGTCCGCCAGCCCGGGAAAGCAAGCCTCGTCGTAGGCCTGGATTTCCAGGGATTGGCGCCGGGCGATGCGACCCGGTGAAGGTCCGGTTGCCTTGGGCAGTCCGAGTTCACGGCGCTGCGCGTCCTCGACCTTCTTGTTCAGCCGCCAGCAGAACCAGTCGAACGCCGTCATCGAGTAGCGGGCCAGCGGCGGCGGCAGGAACGATACGACCTGGCCGTTGGGCCGCATCGGGACGTGGTGCAGCGTCACCAACGGAAGGTCGTGGTACTCCGCGACGTTGGCGGCGGTTTCCTGGTAACTCAACCCAGCGAACAACAGGTCAGCGCCCTCGGCCAGCGACACCAGCGTGGTGTTCATCTGGGTCCAGCACTCGTCGCTGAGCTCCCACATCTCGTGCCACAGTCGTCTCAGCTGTCGGACCCGCCAGAACCTGCTGAAAAAGGACGTCCACAGATTGCGGTACACGTCCAGCCAAGTCCGCGTGTCCAGCCCGTAGGAGACCGCGGGAAGACCGGCCGTCTCGACGAATTCCATCAGGTCAGGCGCGACGGCCATTTGCACATCGTGTCCTCGGCGCTGCAGTTCGCGAGCGACAACGAGGGAGGGCTCGACATCGCCTCGCGTTCCGTAATTCGCCAGCACGAATTTCATTGCGAAATCAGGCCTTTGGGTTTGTGTGGCGTTATGGCTTGCGCCAAAGCACGCCGGTGCCGTCGATTTCTTCGATCTTGGCGGATATCCCATGCTTCTCGCGGTAGTCGGCCACCGCCTGCTCGCACGCTTTGAGAGCGTGGTAGTCGTCGATGATGCAATAGCCGCCGGACGACAAGCGCGGGTAAAGGGCGTCGAGGGCCTGAATCGTCGATTCATACAGATCGCCATCCAGCCGCAACACCGAAATCTGCTCGATCGGAGCGTCGGCCAACGTGTCCTTGAACCAGCCGGGGATAAACCGGACCTGATCATCGAGCAAACCATAACGCTCGAAATTCGCCCTGACCTCCGCCTCCGGAACGCCCAGGATCTTCGCGTGGCGGTGCAGCTTTATCCCTTTGTCGGCCTTATAGTTCACGGTGTCCGGGGGCGGTACACCGGCGAACGAATCACACAGCCACACCCTGCGGCTCCGATCGCCGTACGCCGAAAGAACCGCACGCATCAAGATCGAAGCGCCACCGCGCCACACGCCGCACTCGACCAGGTCACCGGGAACCCCATCGGCGAGCACCGTCTCGACGCACTGCTGCAGGCTGGTCAGCCGCTGCATGCCGATCATCGTCAAGGCGTCCGTCGGCCAATCCAGGCCGAGGTCCCGCGCATGCTGGTTGAACGGGTATCTGCGCACCAGCATGAAATTGCGGCTACTGAATACCGGCCGGCCCAAGCGGTACCACCCGACCGGCACGAGCTGATCCTGGCCGTACCGGGTGAGGTCGCGACGGAGCAGGTCGAGATACGCCGATCGCGAATCGCATTCAGTCGCGGTCAAATCTGCCCCCAATTTCCCATACCTCTAACTCCCATGTGTCAACCGGTTGTTCAGCCTAGACGCCCACCGACGGCGCCAACGCGTTTCGGGGTTTTCCCGCAAGCCGCCGGGGCAAACCGCCATCAGGCGACTTCCGCGTCCACGCCTCAGCTAACGGGCCCCGCAGCGTGTCGGAGTCTACCGTCAATCGCCGGCCAAACTAGCGCGTCCGCTCGAGCTTGCCCAGACCGGTGATCTCGAGACTGACCGACTTCCGCGACCCGGCCGCGCCGAGCAGGAAAATCACGTCGCTGATCGGAGCACCGAACCAAAATCGCCAAAACGGCTTTCGCAAGAACTTCACGGCGAAGCTGCCCTCGCCGATCAGCCAATACACCGGTATTGCGACCATGCGGTAGAAGATGCGTTTCCAACGGGCAGTGACCATCTCGAGATTCATCTCCATCATCTCGAGACCCCAGGCCCGGTATTGCCATTCCAGCTCGTAGCGAGACTGAAACTCGAAGAACGCCCGCATTTCGCCGTTGGTGACGAGGTACTCGTCGAAGACGAGGATCGACCCAGGAACGAAGTGTTCCTTGCACGTCTCCAGCGCGTGCAGGCAACTCTCATAGGTGTCCAGATCCATATGAAAGAGCCTGATCGGCGCATTTGGCCGATCGGCCAGAAACGGCGCGAGCGTGTCGTAGGTACTGCCCTTGATGAACTGGACTTTACGGCCGAGGGCGTCGGGCACGCCGTCGTGGAAAGTGACTCCGGTGTCTTGCATGAACCGTTGCGCAAACGGATCCGACAAGGAGAACGTTCCGCGCTTGACGACATGGTCCTCGAGTTTCCAGTCCTCAACCAGACCCTCGAAGCTGTCGAAGCCGTAAACCATTCGGTCGCTGGCATCGGATATCAGCCTCGTCGACCAGCCGATCCAGACGCCGAGGTCGAGGATCAGTTCGTCGGAGTCGCCCAGGGCCGGCCCGGCCAAGCCGGACGCCTCATACAGCAACGTGTGAGTTCGAATTCGGCGCGGCCGCAAATCTGCCATGGTCTGGCGAACGAAATCACCGTAGGCGTCGTCATAAATCCTGGTGTCCCGGGCGTATAAATTCGGAATGTAGCGATCCCGTCCCGGACGAAGAATGCGCGCACCTACCAGCAACACCAGAAGCACACCGAGAGGGATGAGGAGAGCCGGCACGAAATAGCATGCCGCAGCTACGACGAGCGCCGTGCCAAGGAGCAAAGCTTTCCACAGACGATGAACAGCCGTCCGCTCCACGTCTGCCCTGCCGACCACAACGCCCACCGGTTCACCTCCCTGTTCTGGCTAGACTAAGGCGAATCACTCCAAGTTATTGAATGAACCACACGATTGCCTGTAAGTCACCACGAGCCGCGTAGCTAACCCGACGCCGCCGCGTCCAAGCCAACCGGCTGGCCTGACCTTTGACCCAAGGCGGCAACGACAGAGTGCGGTGCGCGCACCAGCCGTTACCAACCACGCTGCATGACGTGCGGGTGCTGCTAATTCCGCCCGGCATGTTCGGCTACCGAGCGGTTCGAATCGAGTGTGTGATCGGTTGTCGCAGAACCAGATTCGCGTTGCTTGCCAATCCATTCCAGCAGTTTCTGCAAACCGTCGTCGAGCGTCCATTTCGGCCGCCAATCCAGCGCTTCTTTCGCGGGCTGAACGTCACAGCTCGCGGCACGCACATCGCCGTCGCGGAATTTCGATACGACGACCGGTTCGGGCGCACCGCAAACGGCGCTAATCGTTTGTGCCAGCTCATGAATCGTTGTCGGGGTACCTGATCCGATGTCCAGGCAGCGTTGCTCGGGCGCGGGTTGCTGTACCGCCGCGAACAGCGCGTCGATAACGTCGTCGATGAACACGAAATCGCGCACAATCCGGCCGTCTTCGTAGACCTCCAGCGAATGCTGCGCGCGAGCCAATCGCGCGAAGAGCGCGACTATTCCGGTATACGAATTGGTCAACGACTGGCCCGGCCCGTAAACGTTCTGCAAGCGCAGCACACTGACATTCGTGTCGTGCGCGGCGGCCCAGGCCGCCAAGGTGTGCTCCTGGGCGAGTTTGGTCGCCGCGTAGACATTGGTGGGTCGAGGCTCGGTTCGTCCAGCGCAGCTGGGCAGCGGCACCGCGGGCTCACCCGTCGGTCCTTGCGGATCCCAGTTGCCCGCCACCAGTTGCGCGTGGCTGCGTGGCCGCGGATAGAAGATGTGCCCGCTGCTCTGCCAAGCGCCTTCGCCGTAGACGGCCCTCGATGACGCCAGCACAAGCTGATCGGGCACGAATCCCGCCCGGCTCAAGCCGTCGAGCAACTGGGTGGTGCCCACGACGTTGACCGAGCCATGCCGCGTCGCCTCGGAGAGCGATTGCGCTGTTCCCGTCTCGGCGGCCAAATGGACGATCTGCGAAGGACGGAACAACCGGAGCACGGCATCCCAGTCGGGCGCATGGGTGACGTCGCCGGTGAACAACCGCACCGATGCCGGCAAGTCGATCGCCTGACCCGGGGCATGCACCTGCGGGTGCAGCACGTCCATCACCGCTACCTCGTAACCGGCCTTGACGAGACGGCGCGACAACGCAGACCCGATAAATCCAGCTCCACCGGTGATAAGCACGGATTGTGACAAGAGCCGAGGTCTCCCGTTCGTCAATGGGTCTGGTCGATCATATCGAGGAGTGCCCTGCGGCTAGTGGCATTCGCGATTTAGGTCCGCAGCTACCACGTGACCGACAGCGGGCGTGGTGCCGGTTCGCCGGGATCGCACTGCTCGTCCCGGATTGTGAACAGCTTCGTAATGCCTGCAGGACAAGCTTTTTCAGTGGCCTGGCAAACCGCTAGGCCCACGTCCCCCGCCGCCCGTGTGCCATCGCGACAAGCTCCATCATCGGAATCGCGATCGACGGGCGCAGGAAGCGGTAGAGGGGCTTCCTGGAAAGAGCCCGGAAATCCTCGAAGGCCGCGCACAACTCGTCGCTCGTGCGATACGACTCGAAAATGCGATCCAGTACGGCGGTGTGCAGCGGCTCGTCGTGCGCGGCCTCGCAGAGCGTGTGGTGGACGGTGGAAATCCAGTCCGCGCCGAGCCCTTTCACGCATCCGGAGTGTCGCTGGCGCCGCAGATCATCGGTGAGGAACTCCTCGATTGCGTCCTCTTGCTGCGTGTTCAGGTCGATGTTGAGCGTGGTGGCTATCCGCTTGACCTCCCGGCGCCAGTTGTCCAGGAAGTCGGCGTAGTCGACGAAGACACGCGGCAGGCCGCGCGTGTAGCGCTCCGCCAGAAGGCTGTATTTCAGCCACAGGGCACCCGAGAGCTCCCGCGAGACTTGCCAGGTCGCCGCGACGGACGAGATGACCTCCATCGGGTGGCGGACCGCGACGACTACCCCCACCTCGAAACCGGCCCGTCGCGCGGCGTCGAACCACAGCGGGGACAGCGTGGTTATCCGGGGTTCCTTGATCACCAGGACTGGCGCGGCGGGCAGCTTGGTCAGGTAGGCCTCGATCTGGCCGATACAGGCGGCCCTCTCCTTGGCGTCGAGCGCGTCGACGTGCATCGAGCACAGTGACGGATCGAACCAGGCGGTGCGCTGGCGATGCAGAATGGTTTCGTTGATGGCGATGGCCTTGCGCGGCTCCCAGTAGCCGCGCGGGTTGCCGGCGTCGGCGCCCAACATCCCGGCGGGCAACGCACCACCGGAGAGGGAAAGAACACGGGTAAGTGCCGACGTTCCGGACCGTTGCGGCCCCAATACGAAAAGGACGACCCCGCGATGCGCGCTCGTGGCCTTGCGCGCCCTCTTGGCCCGGCCGTCCGTCGCCGTCACGAACACGACTCCAAGCCGGCTGCGGAGGCCGTCCCACCGTGGTCGATCTGGCCCGCGGGGTGGCGGCGCGGCGCCCCCACCCCGTATATCGAGCCGCAACATCGACTTTCGATCATTACCGAAACTAATTTACGCGACTGCAGGGGAATCGCCACTTTAGCGGCGGTTGCGTCGTGGTGGGTACGCACGGGAAAGCCTTTCATTCGGCCCCCTACCTCGTGGTTCGTTGGCTGGTAACCGGGTGTTCACCATCGAGGGTTGCCCGATTTTACCGCCGCAGCCGAAGTTTCGCGCGGAAACGCGATTCAGCCAGCAACTGCTCCCGGCTCACTGAACGGCGCCCCGAACTCGGTGACCGGCCGGAAACCGCGCTTGCGGGCCTTCCCGACACCCACCCGGAGCAAGTTGCCCAACGTGGCCACGCCGGAGTGATCCAGCATCAGGAATGGCGACAGTAGCCGGTTGTGCACGAACGCGAACGCCAGCCCCGACGCGGGGTCGGCCCATCCGAACGATCCGCCCATTCCGACATGTCCGAAGCCCGGCATCACATTGCCGAACGGCACGGTGTGATAGCCGAGGTGGAATGACAAGGGCACCATGATGTTTCGGTCCCGCTTCAGGCTGCGTCGCCCCGTCAGCCCGGCGACGATCTCCGGCGACAGGAAGCGGATGCCGTCGATCTCACCGTTGTTAGCGATGGCGCCGTACATCCGCGCCAGCCCGCGAGCCGTCGCCACCCCGTTGGCCGCCGGCATCTCGGCGTCCAGCAATGGGATATCGCCCTGCACAGCGGCCATGACGCCGCGGAAGTACAGCGAGCGGAATCCACCCGAGAGCTCGGTGGCAACCTTGCGTGCCGCGTAGCCGATGACGGGGTTTCCGATGACGTTCTGCGGCATGATGATCTCGGCAACCTTGGTCGGCGCGCCGGCGGGTGGCCGGCCCAGGTGCATGCCATCGGTGCCCAGCGGCTCGGCCAGTTCCTCGCGGATCAGCGTGCGCATCCCCTTGCCGGTCACGGCGCGGGCCAGGCCAGACATCAGCCAGCCAAAGGTCAGGGCGTGGTAGGCCGGTTTGCCCAGAAACCGTCCGGGCGACGCCGCGGCCAGCCGCTCTTCCATGATCAGGTGATCCAGCAGGTCGTCCTGCGTGGCGCCGCGCAAGCCCGACAGACCGCCGCGGTGTCTCATCACCTCGCGGACGGTGAGCGTCGACTTCCCGTTGGCCCCGAACTCACGCCAGTACTGGGCCACGGGCGCTTCGTAGTCGATCAGCCCCCGGTCCGCGAGCCGGTGGATGACCGTCGCGGCCATCCCCTTGGTCGCGGAGAAAACCATCGGAGCCCGGTCGGCGGTCCAGGGCACCTTGCCCGCCCGGTCCGACCAGCCCGTCCACACGTCAACGACTGGTTGGCCATCGAGGTATACCGCCAGCGCTCCACCACCGAAGCGGCGACCGGGGAACAGGCTCGAAAAGCCGCGCACAACGCAAGAGAAGTTTGGGTCCACCGCACCGAACACACGATGACCTGCGTCAGGGACATCGCGGGAGGCGTTCGTGCGGCGATCGACCCCGTTGTCTACCGTCACGATTTTGAATTTACTTCGGATCAGCCCGGCTGAGGCGCAAACACGGATTAATTTACCTTTCCGTTAGCGCGACGCCGCGTCTAGTATTTGCTGGGCCGCCAGCGCGGGGGTCAGCTCGCCGGCTTTGACCTGCCGCTCCAGCTCGGCGCGCATGTTGCGCACCGCCGGATTGGACAGCACCCGATCCAGGACCGTGTCGCGGACCATCTGCCAGGTCCAGTCGACTTGCTGATCACGCCGACGGGCTTCGAACTCTCCAGCCTCGGTGAGCACCCGGCGGTGACGCTCGACGGTGTCCCACATCTCGGCCAGTCCACTCCCCTCAACCGCGCTCATCGTGAGAACCGGTGGCCGCCATAGAGTTTCGCGTGGATAGATCAGTCTGATCGCCGACGACAGCTCCCGGGCGGCTTTGCGCGCCTCGGGCAGGTGCTCGCCGTCGGCCTTGTTGACCACGACAATGTCGGCCAGTTCCAGCACGCCCTTTTTGATGCCTTGTAGCTGGTCGCCGGTGCGGGCCAGAGTCAGCAACACGAAGGTGTCGACCATGTTGGCCACGGCCACCTCGGACTGGCCCACGCCGACGGTTTCGATCAGGATCACGTCGAAACCCGCCGCCTCCAGCAGAACGACAGTCTCCCGGGTGGCCTTTGCTACACCACCCAAAGTTCCCGATGTCGGCGATGGCCGGATGTAGGCGTCCGGGTGCGCCGCCAGGCGTGACATCCGGGTCTTGTCGCCGAGGATCGAGCCGCCGGTCCGCGTCGAGGAGGGATCGACCGCCAGGACCGCCACCTGGTGGCCGCGGTCGATCAGGTGCATGCCCAGCGCTTCGATGGTGGTGGACTTTCCGACCCCCGGCACCCCGGTGATACCCACTCGATGGGCATTTCCGGAGTCGGGCAGCAATTCCAGCAGCAACTGCTGGGCCCGCTCACGATGGTCGGCCCGGGTGGACTCCAGCATCGTGATGGCTCGTGGCAGCGCCGCACGATCGCCGCTGCGAATAGCCTGGGCCAGTTTGTGAGCCGCGTCCTGGGAGGTCATGGACACCCCAAACCCGCGAAAGTGCAACTGGGAACGCATTTCGCGAGTAACGGCGTCCCTGGTTGCACTTTCGCAGCGGTCTTCACTGATCCAGCGAGTACCCGAGCCGCTCGGCGAGCTTGTGCAGCAAGCCGATTGCGGCGTCGGCGATCACCGTGCCGGGCGGGAAGATGGCCGCCGCACCCGCCTGGTAAAGCTCGTCGAAGTCCCCGGGCGGGATCACGCCACCGACCACGATCATGATGTCGGGCCGGCCCGCTTCGGCGAGCGCGTCGCGCAGCGCGGGAACCAGGGTCAGGTGTCCGGCGGCCAGCGAGGACACGCCGACCACGTGCACATCGTTGTCGGCGGCCTGGCGGGCGACTTCCTCCGGTGTCGAGAACAGCGATCCGACGTCCACGTCGAATCCGATGTCGGCGAATGCCGTCGCGATCACCTTCTGCCCGCGATCGTGGCCGTCCTGGCCCATCTTGGCCACCAGGATCCGCGGCCGGCGGCCGTCGGCCTCGGCGAACTTCTCGACTAGTTCGGTGGCGGTTGCCATGTTGGGAGCCTTTCCGGCTTCGTCGCGGTAGACACCGGCGATCGTGCGGATCTCCGCCTGGTGGCGGCCGTAAACCTTCTCCAGTGCGTCCGAGATCTCCCCGACCGTGGCCTTGGCCCGCGCGGCGTTGATCGCCAGCGCCAGCAGGTTGTTGCCCAGGCCGTCTTCCCCGGCCCGGCCGTGCGCGGCGGCGGCCCGGGACAGATCGGCCAGTGCGGCCTCGATGGCCTGCGAATCCCGGTTCGCCCGTAGGTCTTTCAACTTCGCCAGCTGTTCGGCGCGCACCCGGCTGTTTTCGACTTTGAGGACCTCGACCTCCTGGTCCTCCTCGATCTGATACTTGTTGATCCCCACCACGGGCTGGACGCCCGAGTCGATCCGGGCCTGGGTGCGTGCGGCGGCCTCCTCGATGCGCAGCTTGGGAATGCCGTCGTCGATGGCCTGGGCCATACCGCCGTGCTCGGCGACCTCGGCGATGTGGGCCCGCGCGCGCTGCGCGAGCTGATGGGTCAGCCACTCGACGTAATAGGAGCCGCCCCACGGGTCGATCGGCCGCGTGGTGCCAGACTCCTGCTGCAGCAGGAGTTGGGTGTTACGGGCGATCCGCGCGGAGAAGTCGGTGGGCAGCGCCAGCGCCTCGTCGAGCGCGTTGGTGTGCAGCGACTGGGTGTGGCCCTGAGTCGCCGCCATCGCCTCGATACAGGTCCGGGCGACATTGTTGAAAGCGTCCTGCGCGGTCAGCGACCAGCCCGAGGTCTGCGAGTGTGTGCGCAGCGAAAGCGATTTCGCGTTCTTGGGGTTGAACTGGCTGACCAGCTCGCTCCACAGCAACCGGCCCGCACGGAGTTTGGCGACCTCCATGAAGAAGTTCATCCCGATGCCCCAGAAGAAGGACAGCCGCGGCGCGAACTTGTCGATGTCGAGGTCGGCGTCCAGGCCGGCCTTGATGTAGTCCACACCATCGGCCAACGTGTAGGCCAGCTCCAAATCCGCTGTGGCACCGGCCTCTTGGATGTGATAGCCGGAGATGGAGATTGAGTTGAACTTCGGCATCTTGGCGCTGGTGTATCCGAAGATGTCGGAGATGATTCGCATCGACGGCTTGGGCGGATAGATGTAGGTGTTGCGCACCATGAACTCTTTGAGGATGTCGTTCTGGATGGTGCCGGCCAGCTTCTCCGGCGGCACCCCCTGCTCCTCGGCGGCCACCACGTACAGCGCCAGGATCGGCAGCACGGCCCCGTTCATGGTCATCGACACCGACACCGACGACAGGTCGATACCGTCGAACAGCTGTCGCATATCCAGGATGGAATCGATTGCTACACCGGCCATTCCGACGTCACCCTGAACGCGGGGATGGTCGGAGTCGTATCCGCGGTGAGTGGCCAGGTCGAAGGCCACCGACAGGCCCTTCTGGCCGGCGGCCAGGTTGCGGCGGTAGAACGCGTTGGACTCCGCGGCGGTGGAGAAGCCGGCGTATTGGCGAATTGTCCACGGCTGGTTGACATACATCGTCGGGTACGGGCCGCGCACGAACGGCGGTTCACCGGGGAAGCTGTTCAGCGGGTAGCCGTCGGCTTCGACGGCCGCACGGTCGGCCGCGATGTAAACCGGTTTGACCGCAATGTCTTCCGGCGTATGCCACACCAATTGATCGGGGGTGTACAAGTGCGCCTCGGCGGCCGCGGCGACATGCTTGTCCACGGCGGCTTCGGTGGGCTGCTGCCCCTCGCGGTCGCCGTGCAGCGGGATGTCGGCGAAGCTGCCGATCACAGGAGTCGACGTCGTCATCGTGTTACGCCCCCAACCGAGTGAGCAGATCCGAAAGCGCTTCGATCGCATTGATTTTGGCTGTCAGGTATTCGTCGGGCCGGTGCCCGGGATCGGTATCGGCGACCGCCTTTTCCGGTCCGGCCAAGTAGACCCGCGATACTCCGGCGTTGCGTGCCGCGTCGACGATAGCGGCCGCCTCGGTCGCGTAGCGCTTGTCGGTGCCGCAGATCACCGCTGCGGCTGGCGATCCCGCATCGGACACCGCCGCGGCGACCCCATCCGCGTCGAGGGTTCCCGGGTTGACCGCCTCGATGCCGCCCGACGCCAGCAGGTTCGCCGCGAATGTGGTGCGGATGTTGTGCTCGGCCAGCGGGCCCAGCGGAAGCAGCAGCGCCTTGGGCCGGGCATCGGTGCGGGCCAGGAAGGCGTCCGAGCGGTCGCGCAAGGTCTC
Organism: Mycobacterium sp. NGS40; assembly: GCF_059812735.1. Taxonomy (NCBI): domain Bacteria; kingdom Bacillati; phylum Actinomycetota; class Actinomycetes; order Mycobacteriales; family Mycobacteriaceae; genus Mycobacterium; species Mycobacterium sp. NGS40. The sequence continues at coordinate 191,339 of NZ_JCALDG010000010.1, read as the reverse complement.
GAATCCCGCGGCGTAGCGCTGCAAGTTTCCGACGTCGGGTTGGCCGATCGAATCACTTTGCGGCAGTGCAGGTTCGGACAGGTTTGGGAATTCATTGACGCCGGTGATCGCGGTGCGTCGATGCGCGATGTCGTCGGCACGGCGGGCGGCGATGTCGGCGATCTGATCGGCGATGTAGTCATGAGCGTCGACGAATCCGCCGCGACCCTCGATGGCCTGGAAGTGTTCCCAGGCGCCCTCGGCAATGCGTTGCGTGAGGTCTTCGACGAACCACGAGCCACCGGCGGGGTCCAGCACCCGGCCGACGTGCGACTCCTCCAGCAGCAGCAGCTGGGTGTTGCGCGCGATGCGCCGGGCGAAGCTTCGTGCCGTACCGGGAAAGCCACCCGGGATCGCGATGTCGAACGGGAAGACGAGCACGGTGTCGACGCCGCCGACACCGGCGCCGAACGCGGCCAGCGTGCAGCGCAGCATGTTCACCCAGGGATCGCGCTGGGTCATCATCGGCAGCGACGTCTCCGCGTGCACGATCGCCCCACCCGCGTCAGGCTCCCCGACGACCTCGGCGACCCGCGCCCACAGTTGACGCACCGCACGCATTTTCGCGATCGTCATGAACTGGTCGTCGTCGGCGGCCAACCGGAAGCTGATCTGGCCCAGCGCCCGGCGGACCGGCATCCCCGACTCGGTGAGCACCCGCAGATAGGCGACCGCGGCCCCGACACTGGCGGCCAGCTCCCAAGTCGTGTTGGCGCCCAGATTGTGGAACGCGGGCCCGTCGACCGTGATCGCCCGCACGCCGTGATCGCCGGTCACCCGCGACGCGACCGCGACGACGTCGTCGATCGTCGGCGCGGGGCGTCCGCTGTGCGCCGCGGTCAGCGGGTCGGCGCCCAAATCTATCGAGAGGGTGGCGCGTTGGCCGGATTCGACCTCGGCCACCAGGGCCAGCATCGCGTCGGCCGCCGCCGCGTAGTCCGCGCCGGCCTCGAGGATGATCGGCGCCATGCTCAGGTAGACACCCGCGAGCAGCCCTTCGAGCTCCTGGGGAGCCACGCCGCCCGCCCCGACTCGCAGCAGTAGCGCGCTGACCCCGTCACCGAGCGAACCCAGCACGGCCGCGTTCGTTTCCGCGGCGCTGGCACCGGCGGACGGGAATGCCTCGACGACCTTCCAGCCGGACTTGACGTCGCGGAAGGGGTCCGCCCCGCGCAGGTAGGGCCACTGGCCGGGCAGCGACGGCTCGGGCAGCTCGTCGAACGCGGTGTAGAGCGGACGAACGGCGAAGCCGTCGTAGGTCGGGGTGTCCAGCAGCTGTTCGGGTTCTTGCCCCAACTCGGCGGGTTCCTTGCGGGTGCTCTTGGCAAGCACACCGGCAACCGCGGTGCGCCAGCGCTCGCGAACCTGTTCCAGGTCGGCGAGCTCGGGTACATCAATGGACACCGACTGCTCCTGTTTTCGCAGCTATTGGCAACGTTGCTTGAGGTTGCGGAGGACACGCGACTCGCTAATCAGGCTAATTGATTGCCCCCGCCGTCAAAAAACCGTGCGGTGGAATCGGTCGGTCCAGGTTGTCGGCGAAACACCAAGCCGGGGATACAAGTTATTCATATCCGGCCCGTAACGTTGAGTGGCGTGACGGGCCCGGCCACCGCCAAAACCACCAGTACGCTGCGCAGTCTCAGGCGCGCGCTGGCGATGAGCGTGCGCCAGCTGTCCCGGCCGCGCGCCATCGCGGCAGTGGTCGGTATCACAATCGCGGTGGCCGTGGCGCTCTGGGTTCCGCTGCCCGGCGCGGTGCAGTTGCGCGATTGGGCACAATCGCTGGGCCCGTGGTTTCCGCTGGCGTTTCTGCTCGCACACATCGTCGTCACGGTGGTGCCGGTGCCCCGCACGGCGTTCACCCTGGCCGCGGGTCTGCTGTTCGGGCCGGCCCTGGGCGTGCTGATCGCGGTGGTCGCCAGCACGGCGAGCGCGGTGCTGGCGCTGGTGTTGGTGCGCGCCGCGGGATGGCGGCTGTCGCGGCTGGTTCGTTACCGGGCGATCCACCGGGCCGACGAGCGCCTGCGCGAGCGGGGCTGGGTGTCGGTCGTGTCGCTGCGGTTGATTCCGGTGCTGCCATTTTCCGTCGTGAACTACGCAGCCGCCGCATCCGCCGTCGGCATCCTGCCGTACACGCTGGCCACGCTGGCCGGCCTGCTACCCGGCACCGCCGCGGTCGTGTTTCTCGGCGACGCGCTGGCCGGTCACCCGAGCCCGCTGCTGTTCGCGGTGTCGTTGGTCACCAGTGCGCTGGGGCTCACCGGGTTGTTCCTCGAGATACGTCATTACCGCCGGCACCACCACCGCGCGCCGCATCCTGACGAACCCGCGTCGGAACCGGCTATTTTCAGCTAACTGCGCCGTTTTCTTGAGCGCGCCGCCGCTTGCCTGAAAGATCTATTCAATGGAGCGGGTCTACGCGCAGCAGCTGGCAAGTTTCAGCTTGCAGCCGTCGCGGGCCGGTCTGCTCGTGCTCCTGCTCGGCGCGCTGGCGTCGGTGGCCGTCGCGGTGTTGTCCTTCGTGCTCGACCGGATCAAGCTGTATCGCGTGCCGGCCGGCAGCGTCCTCGCCTCACCGGTGATGCGCTACCCGCCGGTGGCACGGGCGCGGCCGCACGCCTCGTGGGTGACGATCGGTGCAGCGCTCGCCGCCGTTGTGTGTATTACGGCCATCTGGCTGGCGCCCAAGAATTTCGAGCACACCATGGAACCGTCGCAGCCCGAGCTGACACCCATCGCGTTGCCCGCGTCCGCTGCCGCGGGCCCGGGGGCGGGCATCTACGTCGAATACACCGACGGTTCTGGTGGAATGGGTTGCACCGCTGGGTTTTTGGTGCGCACCAGCAGTGGCCAGGCGGGTGTTCTCACCGCGGGTCACTGCAATCGGTCCCGGCAACAGAGCAAGGTCGTGATGAACCTCGCCGGGATCCTCCCGTACGCGAAGTTGGGCACGTTCGTCCAGACCGTCAACGAGGGCGTCCACGACGAGCAGCACGACATCGGCCTGATCGTGCTCGACGGCGACCATGTCCCGCAGAGTCCGGCCATCGCCGCCGCGTTGCCGATCACGGGGGTCACCACCGAGCTGTCGGTCGGACAGCAGCTGTGCAAGTACGGCATGAGCAGTGGCGAGGCCGAATGCGGCGCGATCCTCGACGTCACCGAGAGCAAGGTCTCGTTCGCGGCGGGCGGCCAATGCGGTGATTCCGGCGGCCCGGTCTACCTCATTCGAAACGACGGCACCGCCACCGCGGTCGGCATCGCCATTCGGGGCAGCAATCCCGCCAATCCCGCCGCCGGGTGCCTGGCCCCGGCGGAATTCTCCGTTGCCGAACTTGTGCAGCCGTGGCTCGACCAATGGCATCTGACCGCCATGACCGCACCACCATCCGGACCGCGCTGACGACCATTCTCGACACGACGAGCACTGGGGTGCGACATGACGTCCGACGACAGCCACGCCGGCGCACCCGCGCGGCGCTTTTCCACGGCCGCGCTGGTCGCCGCCGGGCTGGCAGGGCTGATCGTCGGCGCTATCGCCGCTTTCGCCATTACCGGCCTGGTGTTTACGATCCGCGTCCAGCTGCCCCCGCCGCCGTATCCACCGCCGTTTTCCTCCCAGACGCCGGGGTATCCCGCGCCGCCTGCGCCCACCGGAGTGGCGCCGGCGCCCAGCGTGGTGCCGATGCCGCCATTGCCGCCGGGGCCGCACGCGCAGCCGTCGTCGACTCCGCTCGAACCGGCCTTGCCGCAACCGTGACCTTCAGCGGCCCCCTGAGCTAACTAACTCTGATCCGGTCCCCGAACCGTCATCGCGGCGACCAGGGCCAGAAACACTGCAGCCGGCAGACCGTTGACGACCTTGTCGCGCACTCGCACGTGCGCGGCCACCGCCAGGGCGAAGTACAGCGTCAGCATCGCCGTCGTCAGCCTCGCCAGCGCGGGGAAACGGGTGACCGACAGCAAGCCGACCGCAGCGGCGGACTTCACCACCGGAAGCACGGGCCTGACGTTCTCCGGGAGTCCGACGTCATCCAGAATTTTCCTGATCGGGGCGATCTGGACACCGCACAACACCGCGTCGACGGCGTGAAACGCACCCAGCGCCGTATACGTCTTCGGGGAAGTCACAACACTCATCTGACAATCCTATTGCGTCAATTCGGGTGGCTGGCCGTCGATCGGCTGGCGGGCTATCGCCTCGGCCTTGGCGACCGCCTGGGCGATCTTGGGGTCGGTCTCGGTGGAGAACCAATCGGCCACGTCGGCATCGTCCGCGGCGGGGGCGTGCTGGGGCACGTCCTCGACCGGCGACGGCTCGAACCGGAACACCCCGTCCTCGCCGGGCGTGCCCAGCAGTTTGGTGAAACCCTGTAGCGCCGCGCTGAAGTCGCTGGGCACCACCCACACCTTGTTGGCACTGCCCTGCGCCATTTTCGGCAGGGTCTGCAGGTACTGATAGGCCAGCATCTCCGGAGTGGGCCGGCCGGCCTTGATCGCAGCGAACGTCTTCTCGATGGCCTTGGCCTGGCCTTGCGCCTGCAGGTAGGCCGCGGCCCGCTCACCCTGAGCGCGCAGCATCCGGGATTGCCGGTCCGCCTCGGCGGCCAGGATCGCGGCCTGCTTGGCGCCCTCGGCGGCCAGGATCTGCGCCTGCTTGGCACCCTCGGCCTGTTTGATCGCCGCCTCCCGGGTGCCTTCCGCGGTCAAGATCATCGCCCGCTTCTCCCGGTCCGCCTTCATCTGCTTCTCCATCGATGCCTGGATCGACGGCGGCGGGTCGATGCTGCGCAGCTCGACCCGGGCGACGCGCAGGCCCCAGCGACCGGTCGCCTCGTCGAGCACACCGCGCAGCTGTCCGTTGATCTGGTCGCGCGAGGTCAGAGTCTGCTCCAGCGTCATACCGCCGACGACGTTGCGCAGCGTGGTCGTGGTGAGCTGCTCGACGCCGACGATGTAGTTGCTGATCTCGTAGACGGCCGCCTGCGGAACGGTGACCTGGAAATAGACCACGGTGTCGATGTTGAGCGTCAGGTTGTCCTCGGTGATCACGGGCTGCGGCGGGAACGACACCACCCGCTCGCGCAGATCAACCCGGGCCCGGACGCGATCGATGAACGGCACCAGCAGCGTCAGCTGCCCGCTGACCGTGCGGCTGTACCGACCCAGACGCTCGATCACCGCGGCTTCGGCCTGCGGTATCAGCGCCACGGACTTGGCCACCACGATGATCGCGAAGATCACCAGAACGGCCAGCAACACCAAACCCGCAACCGCACCTTCCACCGGAGTTCCTTTCTCTCGCAGCGTCTTCGCAGCGTCTGTGCCGACCGATCAGTGCTTGAACACCACCGCCGTCGCGCCGTCGATGTGCACGACCGTGACCGATTCGCCGGGCTCGTAGACGTCGCCGTCGTTGAACGGACGCGCCGTCCACACCTGGCCGTCAAGTTTCACCTGACCCTCGTCGCGGGCAACCCGATCGAGCACCAGCGCGCTTTTGCCCTCGAGCGCCTCGATGCCCGTCGGCAGCGACTTGGGGGTCATCCGCTGCCGCAATGCGGGCCGGACCAGCACGACAAGCAGGATTGAGACGACCAGGAACACCGCGCCGTCGGCCAGGATCGGCCAATTCGTGAACCACGCCGTGACCGCGGCGGCCAGCGCACCGCCGCCCAGCATCAACAGGAACATATCGCCCGTCAGCGCCTCGGCACCGGCAAGAGCCAGCGCGAAGATCAGCCAGCTCAGCGCGATCGCCATGCCGTCAGAATACGCGTGATCCGCCTTTGCCGGACCGAACAACTACACTGCGAGATCATGTGGTGTCCGAGTGTTTCACTGTCCGTGTGGGCTAACGCCTGGCTCGCCGGCAAGGCTGCGCCCGATGACGTATTGGACGCGTTATCCCTTTGGGCGCCAAAGCAATCCGTCACCGCGTATGATGCCGTCGCGGCCGGTCATACCGGACTGCCGTGGCCCGACGTCCACGACGCCGGGACCGTGTCGTTGTTGCAGACGCTGCGCGCCGCGGTTGGCCGGGTGACGCTGCCGGGGACCGCCGGTGCGCCGGGTCCGCTGCACGGGCGGATCAACGTGGTGCTGCCGGTTCCCGGCGACGTGCGCGGCCTGGCCCCCGGGACGCAGTTCGAGCGCGACGCCCTGGCCGCCGGTGAGGCGGTGATCATCGCGCACCCCGACGATCCGACGGCGGCGGTCGGCCTGGTCCCCGAGTTCTCCTATGCCGATCTCGACGATGCCGACGGCGACGAGCCGGATTCACCGGAGTTGTGTGCGCTGGCCTGGACGGTGTACTCGCTGCCCGGCGCGCCGGTGTTCGATCACCACGAGCTGGGCGATGCCGAATACTCGCTGCGGTCGGCGGTGCGGTCGGCCGCCGACGCGCTCGGAGCGATCGGCTTGGGATCGGCCAGCGACATCGACGATCCGCGTGGGCTCGTCGAGCAGCTACTGGAATCCACACGGCAACACCGGATTCCCGACCACGCTCCGTCGCGTGCATTGCGGGTGCTGGAGAACGCCGCACACGTCGACGCGATCATCACGGTCAGCTCCGGGCTGAGTCAGGCGTCGGATGCCGCTGCACCGGATCGCTTCGCGGCTCGCGTGGCGTCCGGGCTGGAGCCGGTGGGCACCCAATCGTCGTCGGAGGCGCGGATCGCGGGCGACGCGCTGCGACCGCTCAACGCGGTGGTGCGTTCGGCCCGGATGGCCGCGGTGAACGCGATCATGCAGTCGGCCTGGGCCGACTAACCGCCTTCTCGCGCAACGCAATGCGGCGGGCGGCATGCCGCGCCGTTGACGCTGCCCAGGCAGCCCGCCACCGGATCGGGGCCGGTCACCCGCTCCGGGCCACGGCCGTACCGCAGTTCGTCGATCAGGTCGGCGGCGAGTTGCGCGAAACGCGGGTGGGCGTTCGGCGTCGAGGCCCGCACCAGCGCCACACCGGCCGCCTCGGCCTGGGCCGCCAGCTCGTAATCGAGATCCCACACCACCTCGATGTGGTCGGCCACGAAACCGATCGGGCAGATGATGACGGACTGGGTGCCCGCCGCGGCCAGCGCCGTGAGGTGGTCGGCGACATCGGGTTCCAGCCATGGCACCTGCGGTGGTCCCGAGCGCGACTGCCAGGCGAGGTCGTACTCGGTGTATCCGGCAGCCGCCGCGACAAGACTTGCGGCGTAAGCGACTTGGCGGCTGTACAGTCGCGGGCCGAGGCGCTCGTCGGCGGCCACCGGAACCGAATGCGCGGTGAACAGCAGACGCGCGCCGGCCTGTTGCTCCGGAGTCAGGGCACCGGAGGCAGCGCCGATGGTATCGGCGAAGATCTGCACGAACCGCGGGTGATCGAAATAGGGCCGCAGCTTGACCAACTCGGGCGCATCGGGCCCGGCAGCCGCCCGGGCCCGGGCGATGTCTTCGCTGTATTGCGAGCAGCTGGAATACCCGCTCCACGCCGACGTGGTGAACACCACGGCGCGACGAACACCGTTGTCGCGCATAGTCTTAACTGTGTCTTCGACGTACGGCTCCCAGTTGCGGTTGCCGAAGTACACCGGCAGCTGCTGACCGCGCTGGGCCAGTTCGTATTCCAGCTGCATGACCAGCGCGCGGTTGATGGCGTTGATCGGCGACACGCCGCCGAAATGCAAATAGTGCTCGGCGACGTCGTCGAGTCGTTCCGGCGGCACGTTGCGGCCCCGGGTGACGTTCTCCAGGAACGGCCGGACCTGCTCCGGGCCCTCTGGTCCGCCGAAGGAAAGCAGCAGGACAGCGTCAAATTCCATTGCCGTCTACAGCAATTGGGTGCTGGCGCCGCCGTCGGCGTAAATGATGGTGCCGGTGGTCGCGGGCAGCCAGTCCGAAAGCAGCGCGCACACCGTCTTGGCGACCGGCGTGGGGTCCTTCATGTTCCAGCCGATTGGAGCGCGCTGGTCCCAGCCTTCCTCGAGCAGCTGCATCTGGGCGCCGGCCTCCTCGCCGAGGGCGCCACCGACGATCGCGCTCATCGCGAGCGTCCGGATCGGCCCGGCAGCAACCAGATTCGAGCGGACGCCGGACTTACCTGCCTCGCGCGCCACGAACCGGTTGACCGACTCGAGTGCACTCTTGGCGACCGTCATCCAGTTGTACGCCGGCATCGCGCGAGTTGGGTCGAAGTCCATACCGACGATGGAGCCACCCGAATTCATAATCGGCAGAACCGCTTTCGCCAGCGACGCGTACGAGTACGCCGAGATGTGGATGCCTTTGGACACGTCTTCGTATGGTGCGTCGAAGAACGGGTTGATGCCCATTCCGGTCTGCGGCATGAAGCCGATGGAGTGCACCACACCGTCGAGCTGGTTGCCCTCGCCGATCTCGGCGGTCACCCGCTCGGCCAGGGTGTCCAGATGCTTTTCGTTCTGCACGTCGAGTTCGATCAGCGGCGCCTTCTCGGGCAGCCGGTCGGCAATGCGCTGGATGAGCCGCAATCGGTCGAACCCGGTCAGCACCAGCTGCGCGCCCGCCTCCTGCGCCACCTTGGCGATGTGAAAGGCGATCGACGAGTCGGTGATGATCCCCGTGACGAGGATCCGCTTGCCTTCGAGTAGTTTTGTCATGTCAATCCTCTGCTTAGTGGCCCATGCCCATGCCGCCGTCAACCGGGATCACCGCACCGGCGATGTAGCTCGCATCCTCAGACGCCAGGAAGCTGACCGCCCCGGCGACCTCCTCGGCGGTGCCGACCCGCTTGGCCGGAATGAATTCCAAGGCGCCCTCTTGGATCCGCTCGTCGAGCGCGCGCGTCATCTCGGTGTCGATATAGCCGGGGGCCACCACGTTCGCGGTGACGCCGGCCTTGGACAGCTCCCGGGAGATCGAGCGGGCCATGCCGATCAGACCGGCCTTGGCGGCAGCGTAGTTGGCCTGGTTGCCGATGCCCCAGCTGCCGGACACCGAACCGATGAAGATGATGCGGCCGAATCGCTTGCGCTGCATGCTGCGCGAGGCGCGCTGAGCGACCCGGAACGCGCCAGTGAGGTTGGCGTTGATGACCTCCTCGAACCGCTCCTCGGTCATCCGGATGAGAAATGCATCCTTGGAGATGCCGGCGTTGGACACCAGTACCTCGACCGGACCCTGGTGCTCCTCGACCTCTTTGAAGGCGCGGTCGACAGCTTCGCTGTCGGTGACATCGCACACGACGCCGAACAACCCCTCGGGTGCCCCGGAGCCGCGGTGTGTGACGGCCACCTTGTGGCCGTCGGCGGCCAGCCGCTGGGCGATTGCCAGACCGATCCCCCGGTTTCCGCCGGTCACCAAGACCGACCGGGATACGAATGGGGGTTTGCCGCCGGCGGTGGCGGACTCAGTGGCTTTCTCAGTCGCCATGTCAGTCACTCGGCCAACCTATCGTCTCGGTGTGGCAGAGCTCCAATCTGCCCCTTTTTGCGGCGAGGCGTCACGGCACCTCCCGGTCGCTCCGCGAGCGTAACGTCACGCAGAGAAATCTCAGCAAATGCCAGCGTGGCGTTACGCTCGTCGATTGCTGTCGGCGGTCCTAGGCACACTTCTGCCATGACAGACCCGTTCCTCGGCAGCGAAGCCCTGACTGCGCGCAGGCTGTCTCGCCATGAGCTAACGAGCCGCTACGTCGCGCTACACAAAGACGTGTACGTGCCGCGGGATACCGAGCTAACGCCCCTGCTGCGCGCGAAGGCCTGCTGGCTGCGCTCCCAACGCCGCGGCGTCCTCGCCGGCTTTTCCGCCTCCGCTCTGCATGGAGCGAAGTGGATTGATCCGGCTTTGCCCGCCGCGATCATCGACACCAACCGGCGTCCCGCCGCCGGAGTGCGAGTTTGGGAAGAGCGCATCGACGGTGATGAGATCGGCGTCATTGTCGGGATGCGCGTAACCACACCGGCGCGGACCGCACTCGATCTGGTCAGGCGGTACCCGTTGGGGATTGCCGTCGCGGCGGTCGACGCACTCGCGCAAGCGACCGATGTCAAGCCGGCCGATGTCGACCTGCTCGTCGAGCGCTATCGCGGCCGGCGGGGCTTGCGGGCCGCCAGAACGGCTCTCGAACTGGTCGACGGCGGCGCGCAGTCGCCGAAAGAAACCTGGCTGCGCTTGCTGCTGGTGAGCGCGGGATTTCCACGGCCGCAGACACAGATTGCAGTGCGCAATGAATGGGGTTGGGCCGAAGCGTATTTGGATATGGGCTGGGAGGAAATCAAAGTCGCTGTCGAGTACGACGGCGATCAACACCGGTCCAGTCGGGCCCAATACGTCAAAGACATCCGCCGTCTGGAGATGCTCGACCGGATGGGCTGGCTCGTCGTTAGGGTTGTCGCCGAAGACCATCGCGACGACATCATCCGACGCGTCAGTGCGGCCCGCGCTCGCCGAGCGTAATCACACGCAGGAAAGTCGACCCCAATACCACCGTGGCGTTACGCTCGCGAAGACAGGCGACCGACAGAAGAGACAGAGCAGCTAGGTCGGCAGCCTTCGGTTGATCAGCAACGCGGCCAGCGCCGCCAGCGCCAGCACCAGCGCACCCAATCGCAGCCAGCCCACGCTGGCGTCGCCTTTGATCGTCTCGTAGCCGATCTGCTGTTGCAGCGAGGCGTAGACCTGCTTGAGCTCCTGCAGCGTCGACGCATTGAAGGAATTGCCGCCGGAGAGCTGGGCGACCTTCTTCAGGGTCTCGTCGTCGACCGGGACCGGCTGGCGCTGGTCGTTGATCTCGACGAAGCCGTACGGGGTGCCGAACGAGATCGTCGAGATCGGCACGCCCTGGTCCTTGGCGGTCCGCGCGGCGGTGAAAGCCCCCTTGGGGTTGTCCGGGTTGGTTGGCATCGTCTCCTTGCCGTCGGAGAACAGCACGATGCGGGCCGGGGGCGGCTTGTCACCGCCGCCGATGACCGCGCCGACGGTGGCGATGGCCTGCAGCGCGGTGAAGATCCCCTCCCCGGTCGCGGTGCGGTCGGCGAACTGCAGCTTGTCCAGCGCGACCTTGGTCGCCTCGCGGTTGGTCGTCGGCGACACCAGCACCGTCGCGGTCCCCGCGTAGGCGATCAGCCCGAGGTTGATGCCCGGGGTGAGCTCGTCGGCGAACTGCTTACCGGCCTCCTGCGCGGCGGCCATCCGGTTGGGTTCGACGTCGGTGGCACGCATCGACTGCGATACGTCGATCACCAGCATCACCACCGCCCGGTTGCGCGGAATCCGGACGTCGTTCGTCGGCCCGGCCATCGCGACGGTCAACAGCACCAGCGATGCCACCAGCAGGATCGCCGGCAGGTGCCGCCACTTGGCGGGCCGCTTGGGGGCGACGCTTTCCAGCAGCTCCATGTTGGCGAACCGCAGCATGCGCCGCTGGCGGGCCAGCTGCATCAGCACATACAGCACGCCCAACCCGGCAACGACGAGCAGGAAGAGGAACCACCATGCGTGAGCGAACCCGGACAGCGACATCGCGCCCAGCAACGGCAACGTCACTGGCGCCCCGCCATAGCCCCGCGCCGGCGGGACTCCACGAAGCGGACGATGTCGGCGATCCAGTCGCGGTCGGTGCGCAGCGTCAAAACCGGTGCGTCGCAACCACGTATCGTTCGGGCCACGTCGGCACGATGCGCCGCGGCCGCCTTGGCGAAGTCGTCGCGCAGTTGCGCATCGACGGTGAATTCGCGGGTCACACCGGTCTCGGCGTCCTGCAGCACGACGTCGCCGACGTCGGGCAGTTCGATATCGCGTGGGTCGAGCACCTCGATGGCCAGCACCTCGTGGCGGGCCGCGATCGCGCGCAGCGGGCGCATCCAGTTGATCGGCCCGAGGAAGTCACTGATGATCACGGCCATCCCGCGGCGGCGTTCCGGCCGGCGCAACGCGTCGATGGCAACCGCCAGGTCGCCGCGCACACCCGTCGGCGCCTTGGGCATCGTCGCGATCGTGCGCAACAGCGTCTGCTCGTGCTGGCGCCCGGACCGGGCCGGCACCCGGACCGTCGTCGCCCCATTGGTGACGAGCGCACCGAGCCGGTTACCGCCGCCGCTGTTGAGGAACGTGATGGCGGCCGCGGCGGCCACTGCCAGATCCCGCTTCTCGCAGACGGTGGTCCCGAAGTCGAGGCTGGCCGACATGTCGACCACCATCCAGGTTTCCAGCTCGCGGTCGGCGATCATCTGCCGGACGTGCGGGTGGGTGGTGCGCGCGGTGACCGCCCAGTCCATCCGGCGGACGTCGTCGCCGGGCTGATACTCCCGCGACTCCCCCGGCTCCGAACCCGGTCCGGGGATCAGGCCGAGATGGTCGCCGTGCAGGACACCGTCGAGCTTGCGCCGTACCGTCAGCTCGAGCGTGCGCAGCGCCGCCGACAATTTCGGGTCGTCGATCTGCCCGCGCTCAAACGACGGCGGGTGCAGAGCCGCGGGCTTGGCGGCGGGGTTCGGATCGGTCACCGATTACTGGCCGCGCCCGCAGCCTGCATCACCGGCGGAACCGAATGCCCTTGCTGCGGAACGGCATTCACTTGCGGAAGGGAAACAGTCTGCAGGACCCTGTTGATGACGATCTCGGGCGAGATCTCGTCGGCCAGCGCGTCATAGGTCAGCACCAGCCGGTGGCGCAGCACGTCGGGGATGACCTCGACGACGTCTTGCGGGATCACGTAGTCGCGACCGCGGACCAACGCCAGCGAACGCGAGGCCGCGATGATGCCCAGCGACGCGCGCGGAGATGCGCCGAACGAGATCCAGGTCTTGACGTCGTTCATGCCGAGCTGCTCGGGGTGGCGGGTGGCGGTGACCACGCGCACCACGTAGTCGACCAGCGCGTGGTGGACGAAGTTGTTGGCCGCGATGTCCTGCAACCGCAACAGGTCGTTGGTGTCCAGGATCTGCTTGGGCTGCGGTGGCTTGACGCCCATCCGGTAGATGATCTCGCGCTCTTCCTCGGGCGAGGGGTAGCCGACGTTGATCTTGAACAGGAAGCGGTCGCGCTGCGCCTCGGGCAGCTGGTAGACGCCCTCGTGCTCGATCGGGTTCTGCGTCGCCATCACCAGGAACGGGTTGGGCAGCGGGAATCGCTTACCACCGATGGACACCTGACGCTCGGCCATGACCTCCAGCAGCGCCGACTGCACCTTGGCGGGCGCACGGTTGATCTCGTCGGCGAGCAGGAAGTTGACCACGACCGGGCCGAGCTCGGTGTCGAACTCTTCCTTGCCCTGCCGGTAGATGCGGGTACCGATGATGTCGGTGGGCACCAGGTCGGGGGTGAACTGGATACGCGCGAACGTGCCGCCGACGACCTTCGCGAACGTTTCGACGGCCAGCGTCTTGGCGACGCCGGGCACACCTTCGAGCAGCACGTGACCCTTGGACAGCAGACCGACCAGCATCCGCTCGACGAGCTGGTCCTGGCCCACGATGATGCGCTTGACCTCGAAGATGGCCCGTTCCAGGGTGTGTACTTCGGCAGCCAATCCATCGGCACCACCTGACGGCGCCGCATGGGCTCCGGGGCCAGACTGCCCGCCCGGACCCGAGTAACCACTGGCGCCCGGGGGCGGCCCACCTGCTGCTGTCATCTACATCTCTCTCTTCAGCTCAACCGACACAGCTCAATCAGACACATCTGCCATCACGACGAATGCCGCGGGTCAGCCCCGTGCCTTTGTCCAACTATTCCAGGCGCCTGGGATTCCGTCGACGCCACGGCTCGCTGACGAGCCGCGATCTGACGGCACACCTGGGTCAGTACTCGATGATCCTAGTCAGGTACGGCGTCATACCGGGCTTGCGCACGGGGCTCACGGTCACTTTCCCCGCGCTTCCGGATGCCTCCAGCATCTGGCCGTTGCCCAAGTACATGGTGACGTGCTGGCCGCCGCCCGGGCCGTAGAAGATCAGGTCGCCGCGGCGGGCCTCGCTGGGCGGGATGTGCCGGCCGGCGTTGTACTGATCACCGGAGAACCGCGGGATCAGCACCCCGACGCCGGCGAATCCGTACCGCATCAGACCGGAGCAGTCGAACCCGGTGATGTTCGCACCGTCGTCGATGCCCTTGCTCGGACCCTGCAGCGAGCCGCCACCCCACGAATAGGGCACGCCCATCTGCGATCCCATCCTTTTGATGACGTACTCGATGGCCTGGCGGCCGTTCGCCCGCGGAATCTTGGCGCCCGGGTTGGTGGGCGTCGCGGATGCGGCGGGGGCGGGATCACCCAGGATGTTGATTCCCAGACCGCCGAGGAATTGCCTGCCCAAGTCCATCGTGGTCTGGGTGGCCTGCGCGGTGGCTTGCAGCGACGCGTTTGCGACGGCGAGCGGATCGCCCGGGGCACCGGCGCTGATCGTCGCCGGCAGGGTCGGATCCCACGTTCCGGGATCGGCGTTGGCCGGGGCGGCTACAGACAACATCAGCCCGGTCACCAAAGTGGTGATCCAGGCCAAGTTGAACAGGCGAAATCGCTTGTGCCGCATAGCTCCTCGTTCGGTAGTCATCCTCGTTTGGTAGTCATCCTCGTTTAATAGTCGATGTAGCGAATCACGTAGGGGGTCATGCCGCTGGTGCGCACGGGTGCGACGCGCACCTTCAAACCGATGTCGGGGGCCTCGAGCATCTGGCCCTGACCGAGGTAGATGGTCACGTGCTGACTACCGCCGGGGCCGTAGAAGATGACGTCGCCGCGACGCATCTGGGAGGACGGGATCTTGCGGCCCAGGTTGTACTGCGAACCCGAGTAGTGCGGCAGCTTGATGCCCACCCCGGCGAACGAGTACAGGACCAGGCCCGAGCAGTCGAAGCCGGTGATCCCGGCGCCGGAGTCGATGCCTTTACTCGGGCCGGCCGCGTTGCCACCGCCCCAGGAGTAGGGCACGCCGATCTGCGACATGCCGCGACGGATCACGTATTCGGAGGCCTGTCGGCCGTAGACGCGCGGGATGCGTCCGCCGACGCCGCCCGGGTTGGCGTTGGTGATCCCGGTGTCGTCGGGCTTGAGAATGCCGATCGACTGCAGGAAGCCCTTCCCCATCTGGGCGGTGACCTGCGTCGAGGTGGCCGAGATGCCCAGCACCTGGTTGATCACCGCGACCGGGTCACCGGGCACGTTGGCACTCGGCACCATCGGAAGCGTGGGATCCCAGCCGTCCCAGTGCCGTCCGCCGGACGGGGCCTGCCCGGCCGGCGCTCCCGGATCCCAGCGGTCCCCCGTCGTCGGCGTGCCGCCGCCGGCCCCGGTAGACCAATGCGCGGACGCGAGTTGGGCCTGCTGAAGTTTGGCCTGGGCCTCGTCACGCTCAGCGGCCAGCCGGGTGATCTGCTCGCGCTGTTCTTCGAACTTGTGCTTCGAGTTGGTCAGCGCGGCCACCGCGGCGTCCTGGCTGGATTTCGCGTCGGCAGCGGCCTTTTCGGCCTTCTGCTTGGCCAGGCGCGCCGCGGACTCCTTGTTCACCTGCTCGGTGCGGGCCCGCTGCAGGTTGTCCAGCACCGTCTGGGCACTGGCCGCCAGGGTCCTCGAGGCGCTTTCGGTCGCGATGATGTCCTCGGGGCTGCGTGCGGTCAGGTAGCTGCCCGACGGACCATTCATGTAAGTGGCGGCGGCGAAAGTGTTGAAACGGCGTTGGGCGGCAGCGATTGCCGCATTGGCATCCTTGACCGACTGCTGGCTGACCTCGAGATCGTGCTCGGCCGCGGTCACGTTGTCCCGGGCGGTCTCGACGTCGACCAGGGCCTTGTTGACGGCCTCTTGCTCGCCCTGGATTTCGGCGCTCAGATCCTCCAGCCGCTGGTTGGCCTTGGCGACGTTGGCGATCAGCACGCCGAGGCTGTCGGCGTTCGGATCAGCCTGCGCCAGACCGGGTGTGGTGACCAGCATGGCCACACATAGGACCGACGGAATGACCGGACGGACCAGCCTGGCGAACGGTCGCGCAGCAGAGCCCCGGCGTGTGCGTCTCATTCGACTTAGCTCCCCTTGGGCTCAACGCGGACGGCGGCGCCAGCCCCAATTTTCTCTATTAGCGCCAAAGACAACACGAGCATCTTTTGCACCGTACGTCACAGTGGTCGGCGAAGATATGGTCGTCACAAATCGCAACCCTCTACGTGCGTTTAATGTGACCGAACGGTGACCTACGCGATTTGCCGCGCAGCGTCGTGAGTTCCGCCCGGCCGAATGGGCCGGTTCGGATGTGCGTGGTTAGACGCCCTCGGCCGACTCTTCGTTCGAAGTGGCCGCGGCGTCGACCGAGGTTGCTGACCGCCTAGCGCGCAACTGCAGGAAGCGGGCGCCGACGGCCGCGGCGAGCACGCCGACAAGCAAGAAAATAGTCAGGCCCGTCCACGGGAATTCCGGGGTTTCGAGCTCATGCAAAAAGTGCTGCGCCGAGACCACCGGATTGCCCGTCTTGGCGATGTCTTCGCCGGCCTCGAGCGTGACGCGCGGGAACTGCGTGCTGTAGGTGCCGACGAAGTTCGGGCTCAGCGTCAAGACCGTGGCGTCGTGATAGTCGGCGCCGACGACGGTGGAGATATCGCGCAGCGGCGTGTCGTTCGGCGGGTTGTGATCGAGTAACACGATTTTCAGGTTGATGCCGGCGGCATGCGCTTGATCGACAACGACGAGCAGGGCCGGCATGACGTCCGGTGGCGCGCTGACCCCGGACGCGGCGACCTGCGCTTTGATGGCCGTCATGTTGACGTCTTGCGGAATGTAGGCAGGCAGCACCGGCTGCAAAAAGAAGGTGGTCTGCGGTAGTTGCTCGAACGAACCTTGCGCGGTCACTGTGTGCCTCCTCCCGCCGAACAGCCCAGGTGCTACAGGCACCGTACGCGAACAGTAGGGAAAAGGGGTTTCAACCCGGCCCCTGGCCGACAAGACTGGAAATTGGTGTGCCGCTGTATTGCAGGACAAGCGTACTGTTAAAGTTGGCATGATCGTTCGGACGATCCGCCGACACAGCCCCGTCGACGGAAGAACTTAATCCCAGGGAGTTGATGTGACCAGCAAAGAATCTGTGAACTCGTTCGGAGCCCGCGACACCCTGAAGGTCGGCGACAAGAGTTACCAGATCTACCGTCTCGACGCCGTACCCAATACCGAGAAACTCCCCTACAGCCTGAAGGTTCTTGCCGAGAACCTGTTGCGCAACGAAGACGGCGCCAACATCACCAAGGACCACATCGAGGCGATCGCGAATTGGGATCCCAAAGCGGAGCCCAGCATTGAGATCCAATACACCCCCGCACGCGTGGTCATGCAGGACTTCACCGGCGTGCCGTGCATCGTCGACCTGGCCACGATGCGCGAGGCCATCGGCGACCTGGGCGGTAAGGCGGAGAAGGTCAACCCGCTGGCGCCGGCCGACCTGGTGATCGACCACTCGGTGATCGCAGACCTGTTCGGCACCGCCGACGCCTTCGAGCGCAACGTCGAGATCGAGTACGAACGCAACGGCGAGCGTTACCAGTTCCTGCGCTGGGGGCAGGGCGCCTTCGACGACTTCAAGGTCGTCCCGCCCGGCACCGGCATCGTGCACCAGGTCAACATCGAATACCTGGCCAGCGTTGTGATGACCCGCGCAGACGACGCGGGAGAAATAACCGCCTACCCCGACACCTGCGTGGGTACCGACTCGCACACCACGATGGTCAACGGCCTCGGCGTGCTCGGCTGGGGCGTGGGCGGCATCGAGGCCGAGGCAGCGATGTTGGGCCAGCCCGTGTCGATGCTGATCCCGCGCGTCGTCGGTTTCAAGCTGACCGGCGAGATTCAGCCGGGCGTCACCGCCACCGATGTCGTGCTCACCGTCACCGAGATGTTGCGTAAGCACGGAGTGGTCGGCAAGTTCGTCGAGTTCTACGGCAAGGGTGTTTCGGAAGTGCCGTTGGCCAACCGCGCCACGCTCGGCAACATGAGTCCCGAATTCGGTTCCACCGCAGCGATTTTCCCGATCGATGAGGAGACCATCTCCTACCTGAAGTTCACCGGCCGCACCGATGAGCAACTGGCACTGGTCGAGGCCTACGCCAAAGAGCAGGGCATGTGGCACGACCCGACGCATGAGCCGGCGTTCTCCGAGTACCTCGAGCTCGACCTGTCCACGGTGGTGCCGTCGATCGCCGGCCCCAAGCGCCCGCAGGACCGAATCCCGTTGTCGCACGCCAAGCCGACCTTCCGCGAGCAGATCCTCAGCTACGTCGACGGTGACGAGGACGGACAGCAGGGCTACTCGAAACTGGACGAGGCGGTCGAGGAGACCTTCCCGGCCAGCGATCCCGGCGCGGTGTCGAACGGACACGCCGACGACGTTGTCCAGGTGCATTCGGCCGCATCGCATTCCCAGGGCCGCCCCAGCAACCCGGTGACGGTGCGCTCCGACGAGCGTGGCGAATTCGTGCTCGACCACGGCGCGGTGGTGATCGCCGCGGTCACGTCGTGTACGAACACCTCCAACCCGGAGGTGATGCTGGGCGCAGCGCTGTTGGCCCGCAACGCGGTCGAGAAGGGTCTGACTTCCAAGCCGTGGGTGAAGACCACGATGGCGCCGGGTTCTCAGGTCGTCAACGACTACTACGACAAGGCCGGGCTGTGGCCGTACCTGGAGAAGCTCGGCTTCTATCTGGTCGGCTACGGGTGCACCACGTGCATCGGTAACTCGGGCCCGCTGCCCGAGGAGATCTCGAAAGCCATTAACGACAACGATCTTTCGGTGACCGCGGTGCTGTCGGGCAACCGGAACTTCGAAGGCCGCATCAACCCGGACGTCAAGATGAACTACCTGGCGTCGCCGCCGTTGGTGGTGGCCTACGCGCTGGCCGGGACCATGGACTTCGACTTCGAGAGTCAGCCGCTCGGGGCAGATAAAGAAGGCAACGACGTCTTCCTCAAGGACATCTGGCCGTCGCAGAAAGACGTCTCCGACACCATCGCCTCGGCGATCAACTCCGAGATGTTCACCAAGAGCTACGGCGACGTGTTCAAGGGCGACGAAAGGTGGCGCAACCTGCCCACCCCGAGCGGCAATACCTTTGAGTGGAACGCGGATTCGACCTATGTGCGCAAGCCCCCGTACTTCGAGGGCATGCCCGCCGAGCCGGAGCCGGTCGGCGACATCACCGGCGCCCGGGTGCTGGCCCTGCTGGGCGATTCGGTGACCACCGACCACATCTCCCCCGCCAGCAGCATCAAGCCGGGCACGCCGGCGGCGCAGTACCTCGACGAGCACGGCGTGGACCGCAAGGACTACAACTCCTTCGGGTCGCGGCGCGGCAACCATGAGGTGATGATCCGCGGCACGTTCGCCAACATCCGGCTGCGCAACTTGCTGCTCGACGACGTGTCCGGCGGGTATACCCGCGACTTCACCCAGGACGGTGCTCCGCAGGCCTTCATCTACGACGCGGCGCAAAACTATGCGGCACAAAATATTCCGCTGGTGGTGCTGGGCGGCAAGGAGTACGGGTCGGGCTCGTCGCGAGACTGGGCGGCCAAGGGGACACGGCTGCTGGGCGTGCGGGCGGTGATCGCCGAGTCGTTCGAGCGCATCCACCGCTCCAACCTGATCGGCATGGGCGTCATCCCGCTGCAGTTCCCCGAGGGCAAGACGGCTCAGGAGCTCGGGTTGGACGGCACCGAGATCTTCGAGATCACCGGGATCGACGCGCTCAACGACGGCAAGACGCCGAAGACGGTGCACGTCAAGGCCGTCAAGGAGTCCGGCGGGGACGACGTCGAGTTCGACGCCGTGGTGCGCATCGACACCCCGGGTGAGGCCGACTACTACCGCAACGGCGGCATCTTGCAGTACGTGCTGCGCAATATGCTGAAGTCCGGCTAGCCCCCGAGCCGACCAAAGCCCTGGCCAAATGCCAAAAGTCAGCGAGGACCATCTGGCGGCCCGGCGCCGCCAGATCCTCGACGGTGCTCGTCGTTGCTTCGCCGAACACGGGTATGACAGAGCCACGGTCCGGCGGCTGGAGCAGTCGATCGGGATGTCGCGTGGCGCGATCTTCCACCACTTCCGGGATAAGGACGCACTGTTCTTCGCGCTCGCGCACGAGGACGCCGAGCGGATGGCCGACGTCGCGTCTCGCGAAGGGCTGATCCAGGTGATGCGCGACATGCTCGCCGCACCCGAGCAGTTCGATTGGCTGGCCACCCGTTTGGAGATCGCGCGCAAGCTGCGCAACGACCCCGCGTTCAGCCGCGGTTGGTCGGAGCGCTCCGCGGAACTAGCGGCCGCCACCCACGATCGATTGCAACGGCAGAAGGAAGCACACCGGGTGCGCGATGACGTACCCGGTGACGTGTTGCAGTGCTACCTGGAACTGGTCCTGGACGGGCTGGTGGCCCGGCTGGCCTCCGGCGAAGATCCGCAGCGACTGGCCGCCGTTCTCGATCTCGTCGAGAACTCGGTGCGCCGCAACGATTCTGGGCCTCAGCAGGCCTAAGCGAACGGCACTGCGCTCCTCGCACGCAGTGCCGTTGGTCGGGGCGATGCCCTACTGGTTCTAGCGGTGCCGAGCCGTGTGGTTGGGCCCGCCGCGGCTGCGCATCGTGGTACCCGACTCGCGCAGCATGCTGTGAATCGACCCGTACGACCTGCCGGTATTGGCGACGAGCGTCCGAATGCTCGCGCCACCCTCGTAGGCGGTGCGCAACTCGTCCAACAACTCGGTGCGCATCTCTTTGGACTTTGACACTGACCCCTCCACGCTTGAAACTCAGACCCAAGCACCAAGAGTAAGAACCAGTTGTCGTATGCGTGTCGATTTCGACGAATTGGCGTGCGATGACTAGCTCAGGCGAGCTCGATCAGGTCCCGGTATTCCTCAGACCAATAGTCCTCGGTGCCGTCGGGCAGCAGGACAACGCGTTGCGGGTCCAGCGCTTCGGCCGCTCCGGGATCGTGTGTCACCAGCACCACCGCGCCTTGATAGCTGCGCAGCGCGTCGAGCACCTGTTCCCGCGACGCGGGATCCAGGTTGTTGGTCGGTTCGTCGAGCA
The DNA here is from genome assembly GCF_059812735.1 of Mycobacterium sp. NGS40. Lineage (NCBI taxonomy): Bacteria > Bacillati > Actinomycetota > Actinomycetes > Mycobacteriales > Mycobacteriaceae > Mycobacterium > Mycobacterium sp. NGS40. The sequence continues at coordinate 170,272 of NZ_JCALDG010000010.1, read as the reverse complement.
GCAAGACGTTTGCCGTGGATGCCACCAGACCGGCCAACGCAAGTCGCGTCTTCTCACCACCGGACAGGGTGCCGGCCGGCTGCTCGAGCTGCGGGCCGCTGAACATGAACGCGCCGAGCAGGCCGCGCAGGTCCTGTTCGCCGGACTCGGGCGCGGCGTGGCGGATGTTCTCCCACACCGTCGCGTCGTTGTCGATGGTGTCGTGCTCCTGCGCGAAATAGCCCATCCGCAAACCGTGCCCAGGCTCGAGCCCTCCGGTGTCGGGCTTCTCGGTGCCGGCCAGCAGGCGTAGCAGCGTCGTCTTGCCCGCACCGTTGAGTCCCAGTACCACCACGCGCGAACCGCGGTCGATGGCCAGGTCGACGCCGGTGAAGACCTCGAGCGATCCGTAGGACTTGCTCAACCCCTTGGCCACCAGCGGGGTGCGCCCGCAGGGAGCCGGCGTCGGGAACTTGATCCGGGCGACCTTGTCGGCGACGCGTTCGTCGTCGAGGGCGGCCATCATCCGATCGGCACGACGCAACATGTTTTGTGCCGCAACGGCTTTGGTGGCCTTCGCACCCAGCTTGGCGGCCTGCGAACGCAGCGCGGTGGCTTTGCGTTCGGCGTTGGCGCGTTCCCGGCGGCGACGTTGCTCGTCGGTGGCCCGGGCGTCGAGGTACTTCTGCCAGGTCATGTTGTAGACGTCGGCCTCACCGCGCACGGCATCGAGAAACCACACCCGGTTGACGACGTCGGCGAGCAATTCGACGTTGTGGCTGATGACCACCAGGCCGCCGGTGTGGGACCGCAGGAAATCCCGCAGCCAGCCAATCGAATCCGCGTCGAGGTGGTTGGTCGGCTCGTCGAGCAGCAACGTGGTCGAGGATCCCGATCCCGCATCGGAGGCGGCGAACAGGATGCGCGCCAGCTCCACCCGGCGGCGCTGACCGCCGGACAGGGTGCGCAGCTGCTGCGTCATGACCCGTTCCGGCAGACCAAGACTCGCGCAGATCCGGCCTGCTTCGCTCTCGGCGCCGTAACCGCCCAGCGCGACGAACCGCTCCTCCAGCTGGCCGTACCGGCGAATCGCACGGTCGCGCGCCTCGTCGTCGGCGACCTCGGCCATCAACGCCTGTTGCTTCTCCAGATCGGTGAGCAGCACGTCCAGCCCGCGCGCCGACAGCACCCGGTCGCGAGCCAACACGTCGAGATCGCCCTCTTTGGGATCCTGTGGCAGGTAACCGATTTCGCCGGTGCGGACGACGGACCCGGCGTACGGTTCGCTTTCCCCGGCCAGGATGCGCAGGGTCGTGGTCTTGCCCGCGCCATTGCGCCCGACCAGCCCGATGCGGTCGCCGGGCTGGATCCGAAGGTCGGGGCCGTCGGGTGAGAGCAAGATGCGCGCACCAGCGCGGACCTCAAGGTCCGTAGCGGTGATCACGATCGCTCTCCTCTGGGCACGTTATTTCTCGTCGGTGAATACCGGGGGCCGCCGCTCTGCGCGCGCAGTAACCGCTTCTTCGAAGTTCGCGGTGAGCAGGCGGACGAAAAGCTGTCCCAAGCCTTCGGCTTGCATGTGCCCTTCCAGGCTACCGGCGTCCAGTCCACTCCACAGTGTGCGCTTGGTCAACTCGACTCCGGGCCGGGAGAATGCGGCGATCCGCGCGGCGATCGCATAGCACGTGTCCAGCAACTGGCCCTCGGGCACCTGACAGGACACCAGCCCGATACGCTCGGCCTCCTCGGCGGTCACGTCGCGGCCGGTGAGCATGATCTCGAAAGCCCGCGACGCGCCGATGGCCCTGGGCAACAGGTAGGACAAACCCAGTTCGCTCGCGGTCAGACCGTTGTTGATGCCCGCGGCCCGGAAATAGGCGTTGGTGGAGGCCACCCGGATGTCGGCGGCCAGCGACAGGCACAAACCACCGCCGATGGCCGCGCCGTTGACCGCCGCGATGACCGGCTGGTGCATCCGCCGCAGCGCCAGAATGACGTCGTCGAGCAGCTCCATGGAGCGCAGCGCATACGTCGGGCGGGTCAGCCCGTCCACGTTCGGCACCGCGCCCGCGGACTTGTGATCGGCACCCGAGGAGAATCCCCTGCCCGCCCCGGTCAGCACCACGACTCGCACGGAGTTGTCGTACGTGACCTCTTCCAGCGTGCCCTTCAGCGGGACCATGACGTCGAACGCCATCGAATTCATCCGCTCGGGCCGGTTGAGAGTGATCAAGGCCACGCCGGGCCGCGGGTGTTCAACGAGTACCAAACTCACCGGTGAACGGTATCGCGGACGTTGCTAGAGACCTATTCGGCGGCTTGGATCAAGGTTGGATCAAGCTTGATCGGCCTGAGCCGCCTCGACGTCGAAGTCCCTGATTTGCTGCACCAAGTCTTCCAGCGCCGCCGGCGGCAGGGCACCCGGCTGGTTGAACAGCAGTTTGCCCTTCTTGAAGGCCATCAGCGTCGGAATCGACCGAATCTGAGCGGCGGCGGCGAGCTGTTGTTCGGCTTCGGTGTCCACCTTGGCGTGGACGATGTCGGGGTGCTTCTCCGACGACGCCTGGAAGGTGGGTCCGAACTGGCGGCAGGGCCCGCACCAGGAAGCCCAGAAGTCGACCAGCACGATGTCGTTGTTTTCGATGGTCGCGTTGAACTGCTCCGCAGTGAGATCCTGTGTTGTCACATTTCGCCTAACGCCGGGTACTGCTCGGATGTTCCCGCGCGAATGTCGACCATTGGCGCACCCCCATCCTGCTCCGGCCAGCGGCGATTGGCCAGCGCGACGGCACCTACCGCAGCGCCGGAACAGTGACGCGGGTCGATCTTCCCAATGAACAGTTGGGTTTTCGTTTGCGGGCGACGACGGTGAGTGCTGCGAGGTTACGGTTGCGGAGGTTTTCCCCGCTCGGACAGACTTAGGGCTGATGATCCGACCCCGGATGGACCAGTTGAGGAGATGTCTTGGGCCACTACATCGCTAACGTCCGTGATCTCGAGTTCAACATCTTCGAAGTGCTCGAGGTAGACGCGATTCTCGGTGCCGGGCAGTACAGCGAACTGGACGCCGACACGGTGCGCACCATCTTGTCCGAAGCCGCTCGCCTGGCCGAGGGGCCGGTCGCCGAGACTTTCGCGTTCGCCGACCGTAACCCGCCGGTGTTCGACCCCAACGCGCACACCATCAGCGTGGCACCCGAGTTGGCCAAGACCGTGCAGGCGATCAAGGACGCCGAATGGTGGCGGCTGGGCCTGGCCGAAGACATCGGTGGCATGCCCGCGCCGCCGCCGCTGGCCTGGGCGGTCAACGAGATGATCTTCTGCGCCAACCCGTCGGCAAGCTTCTTCTGCCTGGGTCCCTTTATGGCACAAGCACTTTGGGCCGAGGGCGACGAGGAGCAGAAGCGTTGGGCGGCAGAGGGTGTCGAGCGCGGCTGGGCCGCCACGATGGTGCTCACCGAACCCGATGCGGGCTCCGATGTCGGTGCGGGACGCAGCAAGGCGATCGAGCAACCGGACGGCACCTGGCACATCGAGGGCGTCAAGCGGTTCATCTCCGGGGGTGACGTCGGAGACACCGCCGACAACGTTTTTCATCTCGTGCTGGCCCGCCCGGAAGGTGCCGGCCCCGGCACCAAGGGGCTGAGCCTGTTCTACGTGCCCAACTACCTGTTCGACCCCGACACGTTCGAACTCGGAGCGCGCAACGGGGTTTTCGTGACGGGACTCGAACACAAAATGGGCATCAAGTCGTCGCCGACCTGCGAGGTGACGTTCGGCGCCACGGATGTGCCCGCCGTGGGTTATCTGGTCGGCGGCGTGCACAACGGGATCGCGCAGATGTTCACCGTGATCGAGCACGCGCGCATGACCATCGGCGTCAAGGCCGCCGGCACGCTCTCCACGGGCTACCTCAACGCGCTGGCCTACGCCAAGGAACGGGTGCAGGGCGCCGATCTGACTCAGATGACCGATAAGACCGCGCCGCGGGTCACGATCATGCACCACCCCGATGTGCGCCGCAGCCTGATGACCCAGAAGGCTTATGCCGAAGGACTGCGGGCGCTATACATGTATGCCGCGGCGCATCAAGATGATGCGCTGGCACAACAAGTTTCGGGCGCCGACCACGAAATGGCACACCGCGTCGACGATCTGCTGCTGCCCATCGTCAAGGGCGTGAGCTCGGAGCGGGCGTACGAGGTCCTGACCGAGTCGTTGCAGACGCTGGGCGGCTCGGGCTTCCTGCAGGACTACCCGCTGGAGCAGTACATCCGCGACTCCAAGATCGACTCGCTCTACGAGGGCACCACCGCGATCCAGGCCCTGGACTTCTTCTTCCGCAAGATCGTCCGCGACCACGGCGCGGCGCTGCAGTTTGTCACCGCGCAGATCAGCAACACCATCGACACCTGCGACGAGGCGTTGAAAGCGCAAGCGCAGGCAGTGCAAACCGCCCTCGACGAGGTCACGGCGATGACGGGCGCGTTGACCGGTTACCTGATGTCCGCGACGCAGCACCCCACCGAGATTTACAAGGTGGGCCTCGGTTCGGTGCGCTATCTGCTCGCGATGGGCGACCTGCTGATCGGCTGGCGGCTGCTGGTGCAGGCCGGCGTCGCGCACGCGGCGCTGGGCGACAACCCCGCCGAGAAGGACGTGGCGTTTTATCAGGGCAAGATCGCGACGTCGGCGTTCTTCGGCAAGAACATGCTGCCGAAGCTGACCTCGCTGCGCCGCGTCATCGAATCCATCGACGACGACGTCATGCGTATTTCCGAAGACGCGTTCTGATATCCGCCGCTACGGCGTCACGGGTCGGTTGACGTCGTTGAACCTGACGATCACCCGCTCGAGCCGTTTGACGCGTTCGGCTTTCGCCCGCTTGGTGTAGATCCGGCGATCGGCCGGCGTGAGTTCGGCGTCGTCACTGAATGCGCTGAGCAACGCGCGCGGGTACAGCCGCTCGACCAGCACGACGTTCATCTCGGCGCACAGCACCAGCGTCGTCGACACCAGATACAGGAACGCCAGCAACCCCAGCACCAATGCGAAGACACTGTTGGTGGCGCTGGCCGTCTTGACCGTGTGCTGGATATAGCCGGCGCCGAACCACTGCAATATCTGCCAAATGAACGCTGCCGCAACAGCTCCCGGCAGCACCTGCCGATAGGTGAGTTCCCTTGACGTGGTCACCCTGAAGGCCACCAGGCAGATCATTGTGTTGACCGCCACGGCTGTGAGCGTGATGCCGATCTTTCCGAAGACGCCCAATTCCTGAGTCGTCTGGGCGATCCCGGACAGCACGGTCGCCGCGATCACGGCCGAACCGAGCACGAACAACAAGCCGAAGCTGCGCACGCGGGCCCGAATCGGGTTGGGACGCTTGTTCTTCGGCACGGCCCACACCGAGTCCATGGCGTTTTGCACGGCTTGGCCGACGCCCAGCCCACCGTAGAGCGCACCCAGGATCCCGACCACCACGGCGACCGTCCCCCCGCTGAGCCCTTCGGGCTGATGCAGCTGGCTGCCGATCACGGGGAACTGGCTCAGGGTGCTGTGCAGCACCTGCTCCTGCAGGTCGGGGCGACCGGCGAGCACCACACCCAACCCGGTCGTCAACAACAACAGCATCGGAAACAGCGACACGAAGCCGTAGTAGGTGATCAGCGCGGCCAGATAGCCGCCTTGGTCATCGAGATATTTGTAGATGACCGCGACGGTCACACTCACGCCGCGGTTCCGTCGCTGCAAATCATCCAGCCAGCCGAGCATCGCCGATCACTCATCCCCCCACAAACCCAACTCGACATGAGATGAGCCGGGCATACCCCAATCCGGCGCCGGTCAACCACCCCCAGCGACGTCAGTCGCCGCGCGATCGCGCGCCGGCGAAATCCCGTCCGTCGACGCGGTCGTCGTCGTCCGGACCCTCGAAGACGTGGCTGCGCTGTTCGGCGCCGGGACTACCACTGAACAGTGCGGAATCCGCCCGGGACACCGCCGCCGTCTGCGGCACGACGTCGTCGGCGCCGAGCGTGGGAGCGGGCTCGATCCGGCGCCGCGGCAACGCGCCCGGCTGGGCGTCCTGCAGCCACCGGACGATGCCCTCGCGTACGTCACACCGCAGGTCGAACAGTGCTCCGGCGTTCGGGGCGCTCACCAGCATCCGCACCCGCACATAGCCATTCACCGCGTCGGTCACCTGGAGCACGCCAACCCGGTTGTCCCACAGTTCATTCGAGCGCAACAGCCGATCCAGTTCGGCGCGCATGGCGTCCAACGACACGGCGAAATCGACGTCGAGTTCGACCGTGCCGAGCAGCGCGGTGGCGTTGCGCGTCCAGTTTTGATACGGCGTCTTGGTGAAGTAAGTGGTCGGCAACACCAGCCGCCGCTCATCCCACAGGTGCACGACGACGTAGGTGAGCGTGATCTCCTCGATACGGCCCCACTCGCTCTCCAGCACCACCACGTCGCCCACCCGAATGGCGTCGGAGAACGCGATCTGAATTCCGGCGAACATCGCCCCCAGCGAGGTCTGGGCGGCCAGCCCCGCCACCACCGACAAAACCCCGGCCGAGGCGAACAGCGTCTTGCCGACGTTGCTGAACGACGGGAAGGTCATCAGCACCGCGGCCATGCCGAGCACCACGACCAGCGCAACGACCAACCGGCGCAGCAGCGTGATCTGGGTGCGTATCTTGCGCCGATGCCGGTCGGCCTCCGCGATGTCCATGTCTCCTCCCGCGAAGCGCGCGATCGCGCGGCGCTCGGCGACGAAGACCAGGCTGGCGATCAGCCAGGTATTGGTGGCCGTCAGCGCGATCATCAGGACGTGGTCCAGGTAGCCGCGCCACAGCGCCGACGAGGCCGAGGTGTGGTGCACCGCGGTGGTCGCGGCGATCACCATCAGGATCGCGCGCAGCGGCCGTCGAGTCAGCACGTCGATGTCGTCGATGATCGCGCTGCGGCCCTTGAATCGCTGCAACACCCAGGACAACGCCATCCCGACCGCGTAGGCGATGGCCACGGCGCCGACCACCCAGGCGACGTTGAGGGCGACGTGGGTCAGGGCTGCAAGCGGAATCGCTTTCGACATCAAAAAGTGTGCTCCTGAGATTGGGGAAACGATCCAGTACGCCTTCCCCTAACACGCCGCCAAAAAACCGATACGAGAAGGTATTTGGCACTGAGATTGAAGTCACAGCCGGGCGGTGGGATTTTCACACACAGGTCCGGCACAGCTGGATCCGGTAAACGTTGGGACCAACACCACGATTGGAGAAACGTTGATGCCTGCCAGCTCTCATCAGTCTCGGCTCGCCCGGTTCGCGTTGCTCGCGGTCACCGGAGTCACCGCGGCATCCGCCGTGGCGTGTGGTTCGTCGCACCCGGCCGGCCCGTCCTCGTCGCCGGGCACCACGAGTAGCGCTTCCTCACCGGCGACGACGTCTGCCCCGCCGCCGGCCGCCGGCCAGGCCCGAGTGCGTGGCCTGATCGCATCGGTGTCGGGAAACACCGCTCAGGTCACCGGGGAAAAGGGCAATGCCGCAGTGGCTTTCACGACGTCGACCAAGGTCACCGAGGTCACCGCGGCGGCGCTGCGTGACGTCACGGCCGGAAGCTGCGTGGTCGTGCGTCCCGCGCAACGGGACTCCCAGCCCGATCAACCGCTCACCGCGGCGTCCGTGCGGGTGAGCTCCGCCGTCGACGGGAAATGCCCGTCGGGCAACGCCCCCGGCGGCTCGACAACTCCCCCGCCGGGCGCTGGGGACAAGCACCCGGCGGTGCGGGGTACCGTGGCGTCCGTCGCGGGTAACACGATCACCGTCACCGGTGCCGGTTCGCAGACCCCGGTAACGGTCACGGACCAAACGCGGTACACCAAGCAGGCCGGTGCCGACACTCAGGCCATCGCGCAAGGCAAATGCATGACCGCGCAAGGCAATCAAGACGGCAGTGGCACGCTACAAGCGACGACCATCGACCTGCGCCCCGCCCACGACGGCAAATGCCCGGGCAGAAAGCCCGCAGGCCACCGCGGTTGAGCGGCGGCTAAACGGTGAAGCCGAGGGCACGCAGCTGCTCGCGTCCGTCCTCGGTGATCTTGTCCGGACCCCACGGCGGGTTCCACACCCAGTTGATCCGCAGGTCGTTGACCAGACCGCTGCCGACCAGCGCGCTACGCGACTGGTCCTCGATCACATCGGTCAGCGGGCAGGCCGCCGACGTCAGCGTCATGTCGATGGTCGCGACCTTTCCCTCGTCGCCGTCCTCGACGTTGAGGCCGTAGACCAGCCCCAGATCGACGACGTTGATGCCGAGCTCGGGGTCGACGACATCGCGCATCGCCTCCTCGAGGTCGGCGATGAATTCCTGGTCGGGTGCGGTGGTTTCGCTCATCGTTGGTCCTCCTCGAAAGAATGGCTGGCCTGGGCCAGTGCGTCTTTGCAAGCCATCCACCCCAGCAGAGCACATTTCACCCGGGCCGGGTACTTGGCAACTCCGGCGAAGGCGATGCCGTCGCCGAGGACATCCTCGTCGCCCTCGACGGTTCCCCGCGACGAGACCATCTCGGTGAACGCGGTGATGGTCTTCAGTGCCTCCCCCACGCTCTGGCCGATCACCTGCTGGGTGAGCACCGAGGTGGCCGCCTGGCTGATCGAACAGCCTTGTCCGTCGTAGGAAACATCGGCGACGGTCTGGCCGTCGTCGGACAACGTCACCCGCAGCGTGACCTCGTCGCCGCAGATCGGGTTCACGTGATAGACCTGCGCGCCGAACGGCTCGCGCAGTCCGCGATGCTGCGGATGCTTGTAGTGATCCAGGATCACGTCCTGATACATCTGCTCCATGCGCACGGTTCACACCCCGCCGAAGAACTCTATGGCCCGGCGCACGCCGGCCACCAGCCGCTCGACCTCGTCGGCGGTGTTGTACACCGCGAACGACGCCCGCGCCGTCGCGGCGACACCGAATCGGCGGTGCAGCGGCAACGCGCAGTGGTGCCCGACCCGCACCGCGACGCCCTCGTCGTCGAGCACCTGCCCAACGTCGTGAGCGTGCACGCCGTCGACGACGAATGCGATTGGCGATCCCCGGTTTTCCATCGCGGTGGGTCCGACGATGCGCACCGCGCTGATAGCGGACAGGCCGTCGAGGGCCGCGGCGACCAGCTCGTTCTCGTGAGCTTGCACGGCGTCCATGCCGAGTTGACTCAGGTAACGCGCCGCCGCGCCCAGCCCCACCACCTGGGAAGTCATCGGAGTGCCCGCCTCGAACCGCTGCGGCGGCGCGGCATAAGTCGTGCCTTGCATCGTGACCGTCTCGATCATCGAACCACCGGTGATAAAAGGCGGCGCCGCCTCGAGCAACTCACGGCGGCCGTACAGCACACCGATCCCGTTGGGGCCCAGCATCTTATGACCGGAGAATGCCCCGAAGTCGACATCGAGTGCGCGGAAGTCGACGGGCTGATGCGGCACCGACTGGCAAGCGTCCAGTACGGTCAGCGCACCCACCCCCTTGGCCCGGGCGACCAGCTCGTCCACCGGCGCCACCGCACCGGTCACGTTCGAGTGATGGCTGAACGCAACGACTTTCACGCGCTCGTCGAGTTCCAGCGAGTCCAGGTCGATACGCCCGTCGTCGGTCACGCCGTACCACCGCAGCGTCGCCCCGGTGCGCCGGGCCAGCTCCTGCCACGGGACCAGGTTGGCGTGATGTTCGAGCTCGGTGGTGACGATGACGTCGCCTGCACCGACGGCCCACTCGAATCGCTTGTCGCCCAGCACATATGACAGTAGGTTCAGCGATTCGGTGGCGTTCTTGGTGAAGACCAGCTCTTGGGTGCCGGCGCCGACGAACGCCGCGATGTCGGCCCGGCCCTCCTCGTAAGCGTCGGTGGCCTCTTCCATCAGCTGATGCGCGCCGCGGTGCACGGCGCCGTTGGAGGTCAACAGAAATTCCCGCTCGGCGTCGAGCACCTGCAGCGGGCGTTGCGACGTCGCACCGGAATCCAGATACGCCAGCTGCTTTCCCCCGCGCATGATGCGCTTGAGGATCGGAAAATCAGCACGGATCGCCGCGACGTCCAGTGGATTCACGGAGGCCGCCATGGTTACGCCCCCGCGGATGCCGCTTGGCTGGTGAAACGCTCGTAGCCGTGCTCTTCGAGCTCGTCGGCCAGTTCGGGACCGCCCGACTCGACGATGCGGCCGCCGACGAACACGTGCACGAACTGCGGCTGGATGTAGCGCAGGATCCGGGTGTAGTGAGTGATCAGCAGGACACCGCCGTGCTCGGCTTCGGCGTAGCGGTTGACACCCTCGCTGACCACCCGTAGCGCGTCGACATCCAGGCCGGAGTCGGTCTCGTCCAGGATCGCGATCTTCGGCTTGAGCAGCGACAGCTGCAGGATCTCGTGGCGCTTCTTCTCACCGCCGGAAAAGCCTTCGTTGACACTGCGTTCGGAGAACGCCGGATCGATCCCCAGATCGTCCATCGCGCCCTTGACTTCCTTGACCCAGTGCCGCAGCTTCGGAGCTTCGCCGCGCACGGCGGCGGCGGCGGTGCGCAGGAAGTTCGACATCGACACCCCCGGCACCTCGATCGGGTATTGCATGGCCAGGAACAGGCCGGCCCGCGCCCGCTCGTCGACGCTCATCGCCAGCACGTCCTGACCGTCGAGCGTGATCGAACCGGACGTCACCTCGTACTTCGGGTGCCCGGCGATCGCGTAGGACAGGGTGGACTTGCCGGACCCGTTCGGGCCCATCAGCGCGTGCGTCTCCCCCGATTTCACGGTGAGGTCAACACCTTTGAGGATCGGAATAGCGTCGGACTCGTTGGTGCGCGCGACACTGACGTGCAGATCCTTGATTTCGAGCGTGGTCATCAGTTCTTGATTCCTTCGGTTAACTCAAGTTCGTGTTCGATGGCCTCGGTGAGCCGTTCGCGCACGGCGGGCACGGCGATCTTCTGGATGATCTCGCCGAAGAAGCCACGCACGATCAGCCGGCGGGCCTGATCCTCCGGGATGCCGCGAGCTTGTAAATAGAACACCTGCTCGTCGTCGAATCTTCCGGTGGCACTTGCGTGTCCGGCGCCGACGATCTCGCCCGTCTCGATTTCGAGGTTGGGCACCGAATCGGCGCGGGCGCCGTCGGTGAGCAGCAGGTTGCGGTTGGTCTCGAAGGTGTCCGTACCGGTGGCCTCCGCGCGGATCAGCACGTCGCCCACCCAGACGGTGTGTGCATCGGGACGGCTGGATTCCGGATCCGCTTGCAGCGCGCCCTTATACAACACATCCGAGCGGCAGTTGGGGTACGCGTGGTCGACGAGCAACCGCGATTCGAAGTGCTGGCCGTCGTCGGCGAAGTAGGTGCCGAGCAGCTGGGCGTCGCCGCCGGATGCGGTGAACCGCACCGTCGTCGACGTACGCACCAGATCACCCCCGAGCGTCACGTTGACATGGCCGAGCACCGAATCCTTGCCCAGCCGTGCGTGATGCGCGCTGACGTGCACCATGTCGTCGGCCCAGTCGGCGATCCAGATCACCCCGACGGCCGCCGCGTCGCCGACGACGATCTCGACGTTGTCGGCGTAGGTCCCGCTGCCGCGCAGGTCGATGACGAAGATCGCGCGGGCGAGTTCCTCGACGCGGATCTGCAGATGCCCGTAGGCGACCGCGCCCTCGCCGGGCCCGGTTATCGCGATTTCGATCGGCTTGGCAACCTCGGTGTCACGCGGGACGGTCACCACCGTCGCGGAGTTGAACGACGAGAACGCTTGGGCCGCAACACGATCAGCGGGAACGCCACCCTGACCGAGACGCTCGTCGCCGCGGCGCACGGTCTCGGTCTGTACGCCGGGCTGTTCGCCAACACTGATCTGCGCCGCGCCGCTGGCGACGGCCGAGCCGTCGTGCAGGCCGCGCAACCGACGCAGCGGGGTGAACCGCCAGATCTCGTCGCGGCCGCTGGGCACCTCGAAGGCGTCCACGTCGAACGACGCGAACAGCTCCCCCTTGTTGGCGGCAGTCAGGGCCGAACCCTCGACCGCCTCAGAAACGTTCGTCACTAACCGACCGCGCCTTCCATCTGCAGCTCGATCAGCCGGTTGAGCTCCAGCGCGTACTCCATCGGCAGTTCCTTGGCAATCGGCTCGACGAAGCCGCGCACCACCATCGCCATCGCCTCGTCCTCGGTCATGCCGCGGCTCATCAGGTAGAAGAGCTGGTCCTCGCTGACCTTGGACACGGTGGCCTCGTGACCCATCGTCACGTCGTCCTCACGGATGTCGACGTACGGGTAGGTGTCGCTGCGGCTGACCGTATCAACAAGCAGTGCATCGCATTTCACGCTGGAGCGGGATCCGTGGGCGCCCTTGTTCACCTGCACCAGGCCGCGGTAGGACGCGCGGCCACCGCCGCGAGCCACCGACTTGGAGACGATGTTGCTCGACGTGTTGGGTGCCAGGTGCAGCATCTTGGCACCGGTGTCCTGGTGCTGCCCCTCGCCGGCGAACGCCACCGAGAGCACCTCGCCCTTGGCGTATTCGCCGGTCATCCAGACCGCCGGGTACTTCATCGTCACCTTCGACCCGATGTTGCCGTCGACCCACTCCATCGTGGCGCCGGCTTCGGCGCGGGCGCGCTTGGTGACCAGGTTGTACACGTTGTTCGACCAGTTCTGGATCGTCGTGTAACGGCAACGGCCACCGGGCTTCACGATGATCTCGACCACCGCGGAGTGCAGCGAGTCGCTCTTGTAGATCGGCGCGGTACAGCCCTCGACGTAGTGCACGTAGGCACCCTCGTCGACGATGATCAGCGTCCGCTCGAACTGGCCCATGTTCTCGGTGTTGATCCGGAAGTAGGCCTGCAACGGGATGTCGACGTGCACGCCGGGCGGCACGTAGATGAACGAACCACCCGACCACACAGCGGTGTTCAGCGCGGAGAACTTGTTGTCACCGGCCGGGATCACGCTGCCGAAGTACTGCTTGAAGATCTCCGGGTGTTCGCGCAGACCGCTGTCGGTGTCCAGGAAGATGACGCCCTGGGCTTCCAGATCCTCACGAATCTGGTGGTAGACCACCTCGGACTCGTACTGAGCCGCGACGCCCGACACCAGGCGCTGCTTCTCCGCCTCGGGGATCCCGAGCTTGTCGTAGGTGTTCTTGATGTCGGCGGGCAGGTCGTCCCACGTGGCGGCTTGCTTTTCGGTGGAGCGCACGAAGTACTTGATGTTGTCGAAGTGGATGCCCTCGAGGTTCGAGCCCCAGTTGGGCATCGGCTTCTTGTCGAACGTGCGCAACGCCTTCAGCCGGATCTGCAGCATCCAGTCGGGCTCGTTCTTCTTCGCCGAGATGTCCCGGACAACCGCCTCGGACAACCCACGCTGCGCGCTGGCGCCCGCGACGTCGGAGTCCGACCAGCCGTAGCCGTACTTACCCAGCGATGCGATCGTCTGCTCCTGGGTCAGGGGCCCTGAAGGCGCTCCGGTGACCGGCGTGGTTGCCTCTGGCGTGAGTGTCATGCGGACGCTCCTTTGGTGTTGGTGCCGGCGCGCGGGCTGGGCGCCGCTTGATGCTAGGTCTTGCTTGCTGCCTTGCTCGCAACCGGTGCGAGCGGCACATGGGTGGTACAGGCGCAATCGCCGTTGACGATCGTCGCCAACCGCTGCACGTGAGTGCCGAGAACTTCGGCCATGGCTTCGCGCTCGGCCTCGCACAGTTCCGGGAATTCCTCGGCGACATGCGATACCGGGCAGTGATGCTGGCAGATCTGCACGCCGTGCAGCGGCGGGCCCACCCGGGCCGTGGTGGCGACGTAGCCGGCCTTGGTCAGCGCGCCGGCCACCCGTTGGGCGGCGGCCTCGACGTCAGTGTCGTCGGCACTGTCCGCGGGTTCGACGCCGGCCAGGATCGTGTCGATACGGCGCCGGGCGAAGGTCTGCAGCGCACCCTGTCCGCCGATCTCGCGCAGTTGGCGCATCGCCGCGACCGCCAGGTCGTCGTAGGAGTGGTCGAGCTTGGCCCGGCCCGCCGCCGTCAACCGGAAACGCTTCGCGGGGCGCCCGCGTCCGGCCTGCTGCCATGCCGCGGCGGCCGCCGATTCCGCATCGCCCGCGTCGATCAGCGCGTCCAGGTGACGCCGCACGCCGGCGGCCGCCAGACCCAGCCGGTCACAGATCTCGCTGACGGTGATCGACCCGGATTCCAGCAGCAGCCGCACGATGGCGCGGCGGGTGTGACCATCCGGAACGACGGTAGGAGCCGCGGCACCGGTTGCGGGCATGACGCCGGCGTCCTGGGCTTCCTCGGCAGTCCGGATTTTCACAACACCAGTGTGACGCAATTCCGGAAAACGGTCCAGCAAGGCTGCCCTCAGTGGCGGGTCGTGGCGATCGCGCGGCAAGCATCGGGCGGCGGCCTCGCGGCATGCCGCTACGCTGCACTGATGGCAGAGCGCCACCACTCGCTGAGCTCGTCGATCGCCGCGTTGCACGGCGACGAGAAGCCCGTGGGCTCACCGCTCAATGAGACCGAACTCACCGCACTTCGGCGCACCCGGCTGTTCGGCGCCACCGGAACGGTCCTGATGGGGATCGGCGCACTGGGCGCCGGCGCGCGTCCCGTCGTCCAGGACCCCACGTTCGGGGTGCGGCTGCTGAACCTGCCGTCCCGGATCCAAACGGTGTCGTTGACGATGACCACGGTCGGGGCGGTCATGATGGCGCTGGCCTGGCTGATGCTGGGCCGATTCGCGCTGGGCAAGCGGCAGATGTCACGCGGCGAACTGGATCGCACCCTGGTGCTGTGGATGCTGCCGCTGCTGATCGCGCCGCCGATGTACAGCAAGGACGTCTACTCCTACCTGGCCCAGAGCCAGATCTCGCTGGAAGGCCTCGACCCGTACAAGGTCGGTCCCGCGTCCGGGCTGGGTCTCGGCCATGTGTTCACCCTGTCGGTGCCCAGCGTGTGGCGTGAGACGCCGGCGCCCTACGGACCGTTGTTCCTGTGGATCGGGCGCGGCATCTCCGCGCTGACCGGCGAGAACATCGTCGCCGCGGTGCTCTGTCATCGGTTGGTGGTGCTGGCCGGCGTGGCGATGATCGTGTGGGCCGTGCCGCGGCTGGCCCGGCGCTGCGGCGTCGCCGAGGTCAGCGCGCTGTGGCTGGGTGTGGCCAATCCGCTGTTGCTGATGCATCTGGTCGCCGGCATCCACAACGAGGCGCTGATGCTCGGGTTGATGCTGATCGGCGCCGAATACGCGCTGCGCGGTATCGATGCGCCCCGGCTGCGGCCCCTCTCGTGGCGCCGGTTGGGCCCCGACTGGGAGCCGCTGGGCATGCTGCTGGCCGGCTCCATCCTGATCACGCTGTCCTCGCAGGTGAAGCTGCCCTCGCTGTTGGGGCTGGGATTCGTCACGATGGCGCTGGCCCACCGCTGGGGCGGCAACCTGCGGGCGCTGCTGCTGGCCGGCGGCGGGATCGGGTCGCTGTCGCTGGCGGTGATGGGCCTGGTGGGCTGGGCCAGCGGGCTCGGATTCGGCTGGATGTTCACGCTGGGGACCGCCAACGTGGTGCGCAGCTGGATGTCGCCGCCCACGCTGCTGGCTCTGGCCACCGGGCAGGTCGGGATTCTGCTGGGCCTGGGCGATCACACCACCGCCGTGCTGGCCCTGACGCGTTTTATCGGCGTGCTGATCATCATGGTGCTGGTCAGCTGGTTGCTGTTCGCGGTGTTCCGCGGCCGGCTGCACCCGATCGGCGGCCTGGGCGTCGCGCTGGGCATCTGCGTGCTGCTGTTTCCCGTCGTGCAGCCCTGGTACCTGCTGTGGGCGATCATTCCGCTGGCCTGCTGGGCGACGCGCACGGGCTTCCGCGAGACGGTCATCGTGATCACGCTCGTCGTCGGGATCTTCGGACCGACCGCCAACGGCGATCGCTTCGCGCTGTTCCAGATCCTGGATGCCACCCTGGCCAGCGCCGCAGTGATGGCCGTGCTGGTCGCGCTGACCTACACCCGGCTGCCGTGGCGGCCGCTACAGTCCCCGTCCACCGACAACGGCGACGGACCGCCCAGCGCCGAGCCCACCGTGACCGTCCAGACCCCGCGGGCCACCCCTCGATCCGAGTCGGCGCCCGACGCCTACGCTGACTCGACGTGAGTTCGGGCCGCCTAGACCCCCAAGCCCCCGAGACAGTGGTGCGGCTGCGTGGGGTGAGTAAGCACTACGGCTCGACGACCGCTGTCGCTGATCTCGATCTCGAAGTGCGCGCCGCGGAGGTGCTGGCCCTGCTGGGGCCCAACGGCGCCGGCAAGACGACGACCGTCGAGATGTGCGAGGGCTTCGTACGGCCGGACGCCGGCACGATCGAGGTGCTGGGGTTGGACCCGGTCGCCGACAACGCCAGGCTGCGCGCGCGTATCGGGGTGATGCTGCAGGGCGGCGGCGGCTACCCGGCGGCCCGCGCCGGCGAAATGCTCGACCTGGTGGCCTCTTACGCCGCCGACCCGCTGGACCCGCAGTGGCTGCTGGCCACCCTGGGCCTCACCGATGCCGCCCGCACCACTTACCGGCGGCTCTCGGGCGGGCAGCAGCAACGGCTCGCGCTGGCCTGCGCGCTGGTGGGGCGTCCGGAACTGGTGTTCCTCGACGAGCCCACCGCCGGGATGGACGCGCATGCCCGGCTGCTGGTGTGGGAATTGATCGACGCGTTGCGCCGCGACGGCGTGACGGTGGTGCTGACCACACACCAGCTCAAAGAGGCCGAGGAGCTCGCCGACCGGATCGTCATCATCGACCGGGGGTCGACCGTCGCGGAAGGCACGCCCGCGGAACTGATGCGTTCCGGCGCGAAAGACCAGGTGCGGTTCACCGCACCGCCACGACTTGACTTGTCGCTCTTGGCTTCCGCACTGCCGGAGGATTACAAGGCCACCGAGGTGACCCCGGGCGAGTACCTGGTCGAGGGCCCCGTCGACCCGCAGGTGCTGGCGACCGTGACGGCGTGGTGCGCCCAAATCGATGTGCTGGCAACCGATTTGCGTGTCGAGCAACGCAGCCTCGAAGATGTGTTCCTGGAGCTCACCGGCAGGAAGTTGCGATCGTGACCGACACCAACACCCCGGTGTTTCCCCCCGGCACCTTCACCCCCGATCCGCGTCCCAGCGCCGTGCCGAAAATGCTGGCCGCCCAGTTCGGGCTGGAGCTGAAGCTGTTGCTGCGCAACGGTGAACAGCTACTGCTGACCATGTTCATCCCGATCACGCTGTTGATCGGGCTGACGCTGCTGCCGTTCGGCTCATTCGGCCACAACCGTGCCGCGACGTTCGTGCCGGCCATCATGGCCCTGGCCTTGATTTCGACGGCATTCACCGGGCAGGCCATCGCGATCGCATTCGACCGCAGATATGGGGCCTTGAAACGGCTTGGGGCCACGCCCCTTCCGGTCTGGGGCATCATCGCCGGCAAGTCCCTGGCCGTGATCACCGTCGTGTTCTTACAGGCAATCATCTTGGGCGCCATCGGTTTTGCCTTGGGCTGGCGACCCGCACCGCTGGCTCTGGTGCTGGGCGCGGCGGTCATCGCCCTGGGCACTGCCGCCTTCACGGCACTCGGGCTGCTGCTCGGCGGCACGCTGCGCGCCGAGATCGTCCTCGCGGTCGCCAACTTGATGTGGTTCGTCTTCGCCGGACTGGGCGCGTTGACCCTCGAGACGAACATGATCCCGGCCGCGGTCAAATGGGCGGCCCGGCTCACCCCGTCCGGTGCGCTGACCGAGGCGCTGTCGCAGGCGATGACGCTGTCGGTCGACTGGTTCGGCGTCGTCGTCCTGGCGGTGTGGGGCGCGGTGGCCGCACTGGGCGCGCTGCGCTGGTTCCGCTTCACCTGAGGATCTCGCGACACTGTAATCACGCAGACAACACGCCGATATGGGCCTGCAAAACTACAGTCTCGGCGAAACCCTCGGGCCGTACTACGGTCCGTAGTTTTCGTTGGCCTACGATCGGGCGGTGGCTGTCGGACGAGTGCTGATGCGGGCGGTGGACCTGCTCCCCGATCCCAGTCTGCGCGTCCAGCGGATCGTCGCCGCCGCGGTGATCCTGTCTCAGGGCGGTATCGCGGTCACCGGTTCGATCGTGCGGGTCACCGCGTCGGGACTGGGTTGCCCCACCTGGCCGCAGTGTTTTCCGGGCAGTTTCGTCCCGGTCGCGGTCGCCGAGGTGCCGTGGGTGCATCAGTCCGTCGAGTTCGGCAACCGGCTGTTCAGCCTCGCGGTCGTGGTCACCGCCGCGCTGGCGGTGCTGGCGGTGTACCGGGCCCGACGGCGCACCGAGGTGCTGGCCTACGCGTGGCTGATGCCGGTGTCCACGGTGGTGCAGGCCGTGATCGGCGGCATCACCGTGCGCACCGGGCTGCTGTGGTGGACGGTGGCCATCCATCTGCTGGTGTCGATGACGATGGTGTGGCTGTCGGTGCTGCTCTACGTCAAGATCGGCGAGCCGGATGACGGCGTCGTGCGCGAGCGGGTGGCCCGGCCGCTGCGCCTGCTCACGGCGCTGACCGGGGTGAACCTGGCGGTGGTCTTGGTCACCGGCACGCTGGTGACCGCGGCCGGCCCGCACGCGGGAGACCGCAGCCCCAGCCGGACGGTGCCGCGGCTGAAAGTCGAGATCACCACGCTGGTACACATGCATTCGTCGCTGCTGGTCGCCTACCTCGCACTGCTGGTCGGCCTGGGCTTCGGGCTGCTGGCGGTCGGCGCGGCGCGGCCGATCCTGCTGCGGCTGGGCGTGTTGCTCGGGCTCGTGTGCCTGCAGGCGGCCGTCGGCACCACGCAGTACTTCACCGGTGTACCCGCCGCCCTGGTCGCCATCCACGTCGCGGGTGCCGCGGCGTGCACCGCCGCGACCGCGGCGCTATGGGCCTCGATGCGAGAACGGGCCGAGCCCGAGCCGCTCGCAGGCTGATTCCACGGCCAGGGCAAAATTGCGCTGGGCCAGTTCGCGTGCGGCGGCGTCTAGCTGTCGCCAACCCAGCGACGGCGCCACCACATCGAGTCCGGCCACCCGTGCGTCGCAGACGTCGACACGCGCGTAGAGCAGCTCGCCGACGCCGATACCGGCGTGTTTGGCAGCCGCTGCGATCGCCGCGTAGCCGAGGTCCCATGACTCGAAGTCCGGCTCGGCCGGCCAAGCGTGGGACTGCTGCCCTCCGAAGAAGATCAACACCGACCGTGCCGTCGCCCCCGGCAGGGTCGGCACACCGGCTTTCTCGATGTCGTCCAGGTACCGCGCACCGAGATTCCACGCGACCACCGCGGGTGGATTCAGCAGGTTCTTGACGCGGCGGGTCCAGGCGAGGAACTCGTCGCGCCGGCCGGCGTCCGCGATGTCGCGCAGGATCACGAGGTCGGCGCCGACGGTCTCGGGATCGTCCCAGTGCAGCCAGCGAGCGTGCAGGCCCCGGGTCCGTAGCGCGGATACCAGGCCGGCGTCGTCCGTGCGCCGCCGGCATCCGGCCAGCACAATGCGGGGGTGGAAGACGTCCGGGCGGGCAAGCTTCATGCCCGGGCATGATATCCACATGCACGCAATCGAAGTCAGTGAAACTGGCGGCCCCGAGGTCCTTCGTTACGTCGACACATCACAACCCTCGCCGCGCCCCGGCGAGCTGCTGATCCAGGCCGAGGCCATCGGCGTCAACTTCATTGACACCTATTTCCGATCCGGGCAATACCCGCGCGAGGTGCCGTTCGTCCTGGGCTCCGAGGTGTGCGGCACCGTCGCGGCCCTCGGCGAGGGAACCGAAGGCTTCCGGGTCGGCGACCGGGTGGTGTCCGCGGCCGCATCCGGCGCATACGCTGAATTCTCAACTGCGCCAGCACATTTGACTGCCAAGGTGCCGGACGGCGTTAGCTCCGAGATCGCGGCCTCGGTGCTGCTGAAGGGACTGACCGCCCACTACCTGCTGAAGTCGGTGTATCCGGTGCAGGCTGGTGACGCGGTGCTGGTGCACGCCGGCGCCGGCGGCGTCGGGCTGATCCTGACTCAATGGGCACACCTACTCGGCGCCAGGGTCATCACCACCGTCTCCACGCCCCAGAAGGCCGAGAAGTCCAAGAAGGCCGGCGCCGACGAGGTGCTGTCCTACCCCGACGACGCCGCCGCGTTCGGCCAGCGGATTCGTGAACTGACCGGAGGTCTCGGCGTCGCCGCGGTGTACGACGGCGTCGGTGCGACCACGTTCGACGCCAGCCTGGCCAGCCTGGCCGTGCGCGGAACCCTGGCGTTGTTCGGCGCTTCCAGCGGGCCGGTGCCGCCGGTGGATCCGCAGCGGCTCAACGCCGCGGGGTCGGTGTTCCTGACCCGCCCGGCGCTGGTGCACTTCATGCGCACCGGACAGGAGTTCAACTGGCGCGCCGAGGAATTGTTCGAGGCGGTGGCCGGCGGATCCATCAACATCGAAGTCGGAGGCCGTTATCCGTTGGCCGAAGCGACCCGCGCTCACCAGGACCTGCAGGGCCGCAAGACCGCCGGCTCGATTGTGCTGCTGCCGTAAGCGAATTCAGGCCTTAGGGCAGAAGATTCCGAGGATCTGCTGGCAGTTGTCCTTGTTGATCAGGCCCGGCGGCGCCGGTGGAGGTGGCGGCGGCGGATTCTCGCCGTCCCAGATGTTCTGGGCCACATTGCCTTGCCCGAAGTAGACGTAGTAGTAGGTGTGGCAAATGTTGTTGTCCCAAACAACCGGGTTGGTGACGTGATTGCCGGTGGGTGGCAACGGTTGCCCCGGGCACCAGTGGCATGGCCCGGACGGGTGGTCGTTCGGACACCCGGGCCAGGCATCCAACGGCACCGGCCCGGGTTGAGCGCCGGCGATAGCCGCGGTCAGGCCGAAATCGGTGAGCACCAGACCGCCCGACAGCAGCGCCGCGGCGATCACCTTCTTGACGATGCGCATGTGTTCCATGGCCCCATGTCCCTTTTCCGCAGGCTTTGCTGCTGAGAGTCAGTATCGAACTGCGGCCTTTGTGCTGCATCGGTTTTGGCTAGGCAAATCGGTCGCGCACCCAGTACATGCGCGACGATCGGCTACCGATCCCAACAAAGGCGGTGCCGACGTGACGAACGGGATCTAGGCCGACCGGCTCAGAGCAGTGTCGGCAAGGCGATCACCGAGTCGACCGCCAGCGCGCAGAACACCACCGCGAGGTAGTTGTTCGACTGCAGGAACAGCCGCAGCGGCTTGACCGGCTCGCCGGCGCGGACCCCGGCATAGAGCTGGTGGGCCATCGCCAGGAACCACACTCCGGCCACCACGGCGACCGCCGTGTACAGCCAGCCGGTGGCCAGTGCCAGCACCATCGTCGCCAGCACGGTCAGCCAGGTGTAGATCAGGATCTGCTTGGTGACCTGACGCTCGGTGGCCACAGCGGGCAGCATCGGAACGCCGGCCGCTTTGTAGTCGTCCTTGTACCGCATCGCGAGCGCCCAGGTGTGCGGGGGCGTCCAGAAGAAGATGATCGCGAACATCGCCAGGGCCGGCCAGCCGATGGTGCCGGTGACAGCCGACCAGCCGATCATCACCGGCATGCAGCCGGCCGCGCCGCCCCACACGACGTTTTGCGACGTGCGGCGCTTGAGCAGCAGCGTGTAGACGAACACGTAGAACGCGATGGTGGCGAGCGCCAGCAACCCCGAGAGCAGGTTCGTCGTCCACCAGAGCCAGCAGAACGAGCTCACCGTCAGCACCAGCCCCAGGGCCAGGGCATTTCGCGTCGCCACCGCGGCGCGGGCCAGCGGCCGCCGCGCGGTCCGCTTCATCAACTTGTCGATGTCGGCGTCGGCCACGCAGTTGAGCGTGTTGGCTCCGCCGGCCGCCAGCATCCCACCGATCAGCGTGTTGAAGATCAGCACCGGGTCCACGTGGCCACGGTGAGCCAGCAGCATCGCGGGTATCGCGGTGACCAGGAGCAGCTCGATGACGCGGGGCTTCGTCAGCGCCACATAAGCCAGCACCGTGCCGCGTATTCGGCTCGGCGCTCGGGTTGGCCCTAGGCGCCCGCGAACGCTCACGCAATAACTCCTTGGGGTCGCAGCGGGGCGCAGGATCTACTACGCACGATGGTAGACCGCACTGTCACCGCGGCCCGCCTCGAGGGTCTATTCACACAGAATTTCCCGCGGACGGCACTGATCGCAAGTTCGCCGACGCCTGCACGTCATGTCCAGCGCGGCACCGAGGATTACCCACAAACCCGCACTGCAAACGCTGCCACTCCCGCACTAGGGTGAGGATTGATCCGCGCTCTGTTTACGGCCACCCCAAGGACTGACGCCTGTGACCACTCTTGAAGAGATCTCCACGCTGACCCGACCGCAGCACCCAGACGACTGGGCCGAGATCGACTCGGCCGCCGTCGACACCGTGCGGGTGCTGGCCGCCGACGCGGTCCAGAAGGTCGGCAATGGCCACCCCGGGACCGCGATGAGCCTGGCCCCGCTGGCCTACACGCTGTTCCAGCGCGCCATGACCCACGATCCCAGCGATCCGCATTGGTTGGGGCGGGACAGATTCATCCTGTCGGCCGGGCACAGCAGCCTGACGTTGTACCTGCAGCTCTACCTCGGCGGGTTCGGCCTCGAACTGTCCGACATCGAGTCGCTGCGCACCTGGGGCTCGAAGACCCCGGGCCACCCGGAGTTTCGGCACACCAAGGGTGTTGAGATCACCACCGGTCCGCTCGGGCAGGGCCTGGCGTCCTCGGTCGGCATGGCGATGGCGGCGCGCTACGAGCGCGGTCTGTTCGACCCGGACGCCGCGCCCGGCGAAAGCCCGTTCGACCACTACATCTACGTGATCGCGTCCGACGGCGACATCGAGGAGGGCGTCACCTCTGAGGCGTCCTCGCTGGCGGCCGTGCAGCAGCTCGGCAATCTGATCGTGTTCTACGACCGCAATCAGATCTCGATCGAGGACGACACCGACATCGCGTTGTGTGAGGACACCGCGGCGCGCTACCGCGCTTACGGCTGGCACGTGCAGGAAGTCGAGGGCGGAGAGAACGTCGTCGGTATCGAGGAGGCCATCGCCAACGCCAAGGCCGTCATCGACAAGCCGTCGTTCATCTCACTGCGCACCATCATCGGCTACCCGGCGCCGAACCTGATGAACACCGGCAAGGCGCACGGCGCGGCGCTGGGCGACGAAGAGATCGCGGAGGTCAAGAAGATTCTCGGGTTCGACCCCGACAAGACCTTCGAGGTGCGCGACGACGTCATCGCCCACACCCGCAAGCTGGTGGACCGCGGCAAAGAGGCGCACGAGAAATGGCAAGCGGAGTTCGACGCCTGGGCGCAGCGGGAACCCGAGCGCAAGGCGCTGCTGGACCGGCTGACCGCGCAGCAGCTGCCCGACGGCTGGGACGCCGACATCCCGTACTGGGAGCCCGGATCCAAGGCGCTGGCCACCCGCGCGGCGTCCGGCAAGGTGCTCTCCGCCCTGGGACCGAAGCTACCCGAACTGTGGGGCGGATCGGCCGACCTGGCGGGCAGCAACAACACCACCATGGATGGTGTGAAATCCTTTGGCCCACCGTCGATCACGACGAAGGACTACACGGCCGACTGGTACGGCCGCACCCTGCACTTCGGCATTCGCGAACACGCGATGGGGTCGATCCTGTCCGGCATCGTGCTGCACGGCCCGACCCGCGCCTACGGCGGCACCTTCCTGCAGTTCTCGGACTACATGCGCCCGGCCGTGCGGCTGGCGTCGCTGATGGACATCGACACCATCTACGTGTGGACGCACGACTCGATCGGTTTGGGCGAGGACGGTCCGACGCACCAACCCATCGAGCACCTGGCAGCGCTGCGGGCCATCCCGAAGCTGTCGGTGGTGCGTCCGGCCGATGCCAACGAAACGGCCTACGCGTGGCGCACGATCCTGGCACGCGGCAACGGAAGCGGACCTGTCGGCCTGATCCTGACCCGCCAGGGCGTGCCGGTCCTCGAGGGCACCAACATCGAGGGCGTCGCCCGCGGTGGCTATGTGCTGAGTAACGAGGGCGACGAAGAACCCGACGTCGTTCTGATCGCTACCGGCTCCGAGGTCCAGCTTGCGGTCGACGCCGCAAAGCTGTTGGCGGACAAGGACATCCTCGCTCGGGTGGTGTCGATGCCCTGTGTCGAATGGTTCGAGTCCCAGCCGGCCGAGTACCGCGACAGCGTGCTGCCGCCCTCGGTCTCGGCGCGGGTGGCCGTCGAGGCAGGCATCGCGCAACCGTGGCACAAGCTCGTCGGCGACACCGGGAAGATCGTTTCGATCGAGCACTACGGCGAATCCGCCGACGCCAAGACATTGTTCCGTGAGTTCGGCTTCACCGCGGAGGCCGTCGCTGCCGCCGCGGAAGAAGTAGTCGACAACTGAGAAAGGCTGATTCAGATGACCCAGAACCCCAACCTCGCGGCGCTGGCCGCCGCGGGCGTATCCGTGTGGCTTGACGACTTGTCGCGGGACCGGCTGCAGTCCGGCAACCTGCAGGAGCTGATCGACACCAAGAGCGTCGTCGGCGTGACCACCAACCCGTCCATCTTCCAGAAGGCGTTTGCCGACGGCGACACCTACGATCCCCAGATCGCCGAGCTGGCCGAGCGGGGTGCGGACGTGGATGCCACCATCCGCACCATCACCACCGACGACGTGCGCACCGCGTGCGACGTACTGCGGCCGCAGTGGGAGGCGTCCGACGGCGTGGACGGGCGCGTGTCCATCGAGGTGGACCCGCGACTGGCCGCCGAAACCGACAAGACCACCGCGCAGGCCATCGAGCTGTGGAAGATCGTGGACCGGCCGAACCTGCTGATCAAGATCCCGGCCACCAAGGCGGGCATCCCCGCCATCACTGCCGTTCTCGCCGAAGGCATTTCGGTCAACGTCACGCTGATCTTCTCCGTAGAGCGGCACCGCGAGGTGATGGACGCCTACCTGGCCGGCCTGGAGAAGGCCCGCGAGGCCGGACATGACCTGTCCAAGATCCATTCGGTGGCTTCGTTCTTCGTCTCCCGGGTGGACACCGAGATCGACAAGCGGCTGGAAGCGATCGGCACTCCGGACGCACTCGGTTTGCGCGGCCAAGCCGGTGTCGCCAACGCCCGGCTGGCCTACGCGGCCTACCAGGAGGTGTTCGACGACGGCGAGCGCTTCGCGGCGTTGAAGGCCGACGGCGCCCGCGTGCAGCGGCCGCTGTGGGCGTCGACCGGCGTCAAGAACCCCGACTACTCCGACACGCTGTATGTCACCGAGCTGGTCGCGCCCTTCACGGTGAACACCATGCCGGAGAAGACGATTGACGCCGTCGCCGACCACGGCGTGGTCAGCGGCAACACCATCACGGGCACGGCCGACGCGGCTCAGGGCGTGTTCGACAAGCTCTCCGAGGTCGGCATCGACGTGACCGATGTGTTCGTGGTCTTGGAGAACGAAGGCGTGGAGAAGTTCGTCGAATCCTGGTCCGAGTTGCTCGACGAGACACAGAAGCAGCTGAGCACCACTACCAAATGACGCCGAGCGCGGACAACGCGCAATGGCGTAACCCATTGCGGGACAAAGACGATAAGCGGCTACCCAGGATCGCCGAGCCATGCGCCATGGTGCTGTTCGGCGTCACCGGCGACCTGGCGCACAAAAAGGTGGTGCCCGCGGTCTACGACCTGGCCAACCGCGGGTTGCTGCCACCGACCTTCTCGCTGGTCGGCTTCGGCCGCCGCGACTGGGATCATGACGCCTTCGCCCAGGTCATTCACGACGACGTCAAGCAGTACTGCCGCACCCCCTTTCGGCAGGCCATTTGGGAACGGTTGGCCGAGGGACTGCGGTTCGTGTCGGGCGCCTTCGACGACGATAAGGCGTTCGTGCGACTCGCGGAGACACTCGACAAGCTCGACGTCGAGCGCGGTATCGGCGGCAATCACGCGTTCTACCTGGCGATCCCGCCGAAGTCCTTCCCGGTGGTGTGCGAACAGCTGCACTCCTCCGGGCTGGCCCGCCCGCAAGAGGATCGCTGGAGCCGGGTCGTCATCGAGAAGCCGTTCGGCCACGACCTGAAGAGCGCCTGCGATCTCAATCACGTGGTGAACTCGGTGTTTCCCGAGGAGTCGGTGTTCCGCATCGACCACTATCTCGGCAAGGAGACGGTCCAGAACATCCTGGCGCTGCGCTTCGCCAACCAACTCTGGGACCCGATCTGGAACGCGCACTACGTCGACCACGTGCAGATCACGATGGCCGAGGACATCGGCCTGGGCGGACGCGCCGGTTACTACGACGGTATCGGCGCGGCCCGCGACGTCATCCAGAACCACCTGATGCAGTTGCTGGCGCTCACCGCGATGGAAGAGCCGGTCAGCTTCAATGCGCAGGCATTGCAGGCCGAGAAGATCAAGGTCCTCTCCGCCACCCAACTCGCGCAGCCGATCGACGAGACCACCAGCCGCGGCCAATATGCGGCCGGCTGGCAGGGCGGCCAGCAGGTGGTGGGACTGCTCGACGAGGACGGCTTCTCGAAGGACTCCACCACCGAGACCTTCGCGGCCATCACGCTCGAGGTGGACACCCGCCGCTGGGCCGGGGTGCCGTTCTACCTGCGCACCGGAAAAAGATTGGGCCGCAGGGTGACCGAGATCGCCCTGGTCTTCAAACGCGCCCCGCATCTGCCGTTCGACGCCACCATGACCGACGAGCTCGGCGCCAACGCGCTGGTCATCCGGGTGCAGCCCGACGAGGGCATCACGCTGCGGTTCGGTTCCAAGGTCCCGGGCGCGATGGAAGTCCGCGACGTCAACATGGACTTCTCTTACGGCTCGGCGTTCGCCGAAGATTCCCCCGAGGCCTACGAGCGGCTGATCCTGGACGTGCTGCTGGGTGAGCCGTCGCTGTTCCCGGTGAACGAGGAGGTCGAATTGGCCTGGCAGATACTCGATCCCGTCCTCGACCATTGGGAGTCGAACGGTAAACCCGACCCATACGAGTCGGGCACCTGGGGGCCGGCCTCGGCAGATGAGATGTTGCGCCGCACTGGCCGCGAATGGCGGCGGCCGTGATCCGCGCCGACGACGGTGCAGAGCATAGCGATGCTGAGGAGTGGCGCCAATGATCGTCGATCTGCTGGACACCACCACCACCGCGGTCAACAAGAAGCTCGATGCCCTGCGCGAAGAGGCCGGCGTGGTCATGATGGGCCGGGTCGGGACGCTGATCATCAAGTCGGACAACGACACTCTGCTCGAAGAGGCCATCGTGGCCGCCAACGCCGCCAGCCACGAACACCCCAGCCGGGTCCTGGTCGTGGCGGCCGGTGACACCGACGGCCACGATGCGCGCCTGGATGCTCAGGTTCGAGTCGGCGGCGACGCCGGCGCCGGCGAGGTCGTGGTGCTGAGGCTGTCCGGCCCGTTGTCCGGTCACTCGGCCAGCGTCGTAATCCCCTTCCTGCTTCCCGATATCCCGGTCGTGGTGTGGTGGCCCGATATCGCCCCCGCGGTTCCCGCCCAAGACCCGTTGGGGAAGTTGGCGATTCGGCGCATCACCGATGCGACCAACACCGACGACCCGTTGTCGGCGATCAAGAGCCGGCTTCCCGGATATACCGCCGGGGACACCGATCTGGCCTGGGCGCGGATCACGTACTGGCGGGCGTTGCTCACCTCCGCGGTCGACCAGAAACCGCACGAGAAGATCGAATCCGCGCTGGTATCCGGTCTGCGCACTGAGCCCTCGCTCGACGTCCTGGCGGGCTGGCTGGCCAGCCGGATCGACGGGCCGGTACGTCGCGAGGTCGGCGAGCTCAAAGTCGAGCTGGTGCGCAAGAGCGAAACCATCACCCTGAGCAGGCCGCAGGAGGGAACGACGGCCACCCTGAGCCGGACCGGGCGACCGGATGCGCTAGTTCCGTTGGCGCGCAGGGAAACCCGTGAATGCCTGGCCGAAGATATGCGTCGCTTGGACCCCGACGAGGTCTACTACAGCGCGCTCGAAGGAATCGATAAGGTGCAATACGCGTGAGCACAACCGTTGAAGTCTTCCCGGACGGCGACCAGCTGGTCGAGGCAGCGGGCCGCCGGCTCGTCGAGACCATCCACGCCGCCGCCGCGGCGCGCGGACGCGCCCTGATCGTGCTGACCGGCGGCGGTAACGGCATCGGGCTGCTGAAATACTTGCGCGCTCAGGCCGATCAGATCGACTGGTCGACGGTGCACCTCTTCTGGGGCGACGAACGCTATGTCCCCGAGGATGACAGCGAGCGCAACGAGAAACAGGCCCGAGAAGCCCTGCTCGATCACATCGACATCCCGGCGAGCAACGTGCATCCGATGGCCGCCAGCGACGGGGAATTCGGCAGCGATCTCGCCGCCGCGGCGCTGGCCTATGAACAACTACTGGCCGCCAACGCCGAGCCCGGCGAGCAGGTACCGAATTTCGACGTCCATCTGCTCGGCATGGGGCCCGAGGGCCACATCAACTCGCTGTTCCCCGACACCGCGGCGGTGCGCGAGACCAGCCGCATGGTGGTGTCCGTCGACGACTCCCCCAAACCCCCGCCGCAGCGAATCACGTTAACAATCCCGGCGATCCGGCGATCCCGCGAGGTGTGGCTGATGGTCTCGGGAGCCGCCAAGGGCGATGCGGCCGCCGCCGCCATCGGCGGCGCCAAGCCGGTGGATATCCCGGCCGCGGGTGCCATCGGGCTCGAGACGACGCTCTGGCTGCTCGACGAGGACGCCGCCGCCAAGCTGCCCGCCCGGCCCTAGGACCCCGCCCGCTCCGGCTTCGGCGTCGGCGTAGCCGGCCGCGTACTCCCCCAGCCGCCGCGTCACCTCACACCCGCAGCCTCGGGCCAGGCCGGCCCAACGGCCACCGTCACAGTGTTGTTTTCGCACAACCAATTCGATGTTCAGAGGTTTTCCCCGGTTCCGTCCCGGTCATAATTACCGACATGGCAGACAGATCGGTGCGCAACGGGCCTGAGCGAAACCGGATCAAGACGCTCACTCAGGCTGCTCTGAACGCCGACAAGACGGTCGAGCAGGTCGAGGACGTCCTCGACAACCTCGGCAGAACCATGAATGAGCTGAGCAGTTCCCTGACCCGGTTGAACGGCACGGTCGAGCGCCTGGACGGCGGCCTGGACCACCTCGAAGGAACCATGGAAAGCCTGGACGAGCTCGCCAAACGCCTGATCTCGCTGGTGGAGCCG
Source organism: Mycobacterium sp. NGS40 (assembly GCF_059812735.1). NCBI lineage: Bacteria > Bacillati > Actinomycetota > Actinomycetes > Mycobacteriales > Mycobacteriaceae > Mycobacterium > Mycobacterium sp. NGS40. The sequence goes on along the minus strand of NZ_JCALDG010000010.1, from coordinate 141,020 downwards.
GTGGAGGCGATCGTCAGACGCATCGACTACATCGTGAGTATCGGCGAGACGGTGATGTCGCCGCTCGCGGTGACCGAGCACGCGGTGCGCGGTGTGGTGGACCGGCTGCGCAACCGGCCGGCGCGGTAGGCCGTGACCGGCGCCGAGCCGGTGCCCGCACCGCCCTACGCCGACGGCACCGGTCTGCCGTGGGACGTTCCGGTAACCGACGCCGTCGCGGTGATCGCCGCCGCCCGCGCCCGGCACGGAGACACCTTCGCCGTGAAAAGCGGTCCCGACCGCTACCTGTTCACCTTCTCGCCCACCGGCGTCGAGTCGTTCTACGCACTGAGCGAGGAGACCGCGAGCAAGGGGGTCGCCGACTACCTGATGCTGCGGCGCAAGCTGCCCGACGACATCTTTGCCGGGCGACGCACCCTGCCGAACATGCTGTTTCGCCGCGGCGATGTGGCCAACTATCTGGTCAACCTGGACCGCGCGCTCGAGCAGACAACACTCGAGCTGGGATGGGCGGGTTCGTTCGACGTGTTCGATCTGATGCGTCGCCTCGGCCACCGGATGGGGCTGGCCTCGTGGGCCGGACCGGGGTCGGCCGACGGGGAGACCTTCGAGCGTCTGGTGCGCGCCTTCGACACCCTGGACGGCTCCGACGCGTTCGTCCACCCCGATCGGATGGCGGCGGTGGCGGCGACCGGCAAATGCGCCGAGCGCGCCGCGCTCGATGAGATTGCCGACGCCATCGCCGCCGCGGTGCGCAGATTCGACGACGGGGACATCAGTGATCATGACCTCTTCGGCCGGATCGTGCACGCCTGGTCGACGGCGCCGCAGCCTTCCCGGCTGCGCGGGATCGCCTTCGACGTCGCGCTGATCCACATCGCGTCCATGTCCAACCTGGCCGCCGCGCTGGGCTGGGCTTTGGTCGACCTGCTCGAACACCCGGCCCAGCTGCAGCGAGTACGGTTGGGCGACAATCCCTTTGCCCAGAGCTGTGCGCTGGAGTCGACGCGTATGGCGCAACGCTCGATCATGTCTCGCAGCGTGCTGTCGCCGGTCTCGCTGAACACCGGAGCCACCACCTACCGGGTCCCGCCTGGCTGGACCATCGCCACCCTGCTCCCGTTGCTCAACACCTTCGCGGCGCCGGGGCTACGGCAATGGGATCCCGATCGGTGGACCCGCCATCAGCTGACCGAAAAAGACGCTCTCCCTTCGCCGATGCTGGTCACCGCCTTCGGGCACGGCAAGCACTCCTGCCCGGCCCAGCCGTTCTCGCTGTCGGCGATGACGGCCGCCATGACTCACCTGCTGGGCGCCTACCGGATGACGCCGCGATGGACGACACATCCGGAGCCGGTCGCGGCCCAGATCGGCGGCGTTGCGCGGGCGGCCGGGCCGTGCCTGGTCGACTATTCGCACACCTAATCAGGTCCCCCGGTCGACGGCGTCGAAAACGTCCAGCGCATGGTGAAACGGCGCGGCGGTGATCTGATGATCGCTGGCGAAGGAATGGTCGAAGGCGAAGACGATGCACAGCAGCAGACCGAGCAGAACCGCGATCGTGCTGGAAACCACTGCATGGCCAACGGTGTGCCCGAGACGCAGGAACCCGGTGAGCGAGACGAGAACCACCGCACCGAATATCAGCCCTGCCCATAGCAACACCGGGATTCGGGGCTTGGTGCCGATGATGCGCTCGTTGCGATCGGATGCCAGCGCGGTCAGTTGGCTCAGGAACTGAAAGTCGATCGGATTCGACGCGGCACCGGACGTCTGTTTACCGACGATGCGATACATGTCGGTGATTGCCGCCCGCGCGCTGTCACTGCCGCCGTCCACGCCGGGCTTGGTGCGATCGGTGCCCGCCACGGCGTTCGCGTACTGGCGCAGCAGCTGCTGAAGCTGGGCCTGCTCCGGCTGTGGCATCGCGACCGTCTGGCGATACATCGTGGTCAGCGCCGATGCCTCGTTGGCGACAATGACCTGGGTGGCGGAGAATTGTTCCCACGTGGCCACCACGGTGAACCCGAGCAGCGCGCCGTAAACGAGGCTGACAATCGCGATGAACGGCGACATCGCCGGGTTGTGATCTCGGCCGAGCACCGGCGTCGGCATCATGCGGCTTCCAAGCCATATGCAGCCCACCGCGATGGCGATTGCGACGGCGAAGACAACAATCACGAGTAGCCACAGTGGTGGCCCGGATGCGCCCAAGATCTCCCCGCCAGGTATCGCTTGATATGCATGGGCCGCAGGTGGTCCCGCCCCACTTCGGCCCAGCGTCAGCGTATTCGCGCCCGGCGCGGCAGAGCACGCGATTCAGTTGCTGTTAACCGATACTTCGCGGCGCGCTCGCCGACCGCTACATCTTGGTCCGCCGGGCCATCGCGAAGCTGTAGAAACCGTAGGTGATGATGCCCAGACCGGCGGCGACCAGCAGAATCCGTCCATACGGTTGAGCGCCCAGCGTCTTGAGGGCCGCATCCAGGCCAGTGGCCTTCTCCGGCTGCGACAAGAATGCGGCGACGATGACCAGTACGCCCGCGCCGGCGATCACCACCCCCTTGGCGATGTAGCCGACGATGCCCAGACGCCGGACCACGTTGCCGGACTTGCCTTTCAGATCGTCGACGAAGTTGCGGCTGGCACCCTTGTAGACGTGGTAACCCCCCACCGCGATGACGATCACGCCGCAGACCACCAGGGCGATCGTGCCGGCCGTGCTCTGCATCAGCCGTGCGCTGATCGTCGAATTCTGCTGACCGGCAGACTTGCCGGCGCCGCGCGCGAAACCGAGAGCCGAATACGCCAGCGCGACATAGACGACCGCGAGCGAGAATGCTTTGGCCCGATCCAGTGCGCTCGACGACGCGCCGTCCTGCTGGTCGCTGGATCGGCCGAGTGCGGTCTCGACGAGGCGCCACAGACCCAGCACCAGCAGAGCGCCGGCGGCGAACCACAGCGCGACAGGCCCGCCCGGCTTGCTTGCCAGGGTGGCCAGCGCACCCGTTTGATCGGCGGTACCGGCCTCGCCGAACGCGATTCGGATGGCGAGGTATCCGACGACCAGGTGCAGCAGTCCGCTCACCACGAACCCGCCACGTGCCAGCCGCTCGAAGAGCTCGTTCTGGGCGAAGCGGGCCGGGGTCATCGTGTGATCGGATGGCATCGATGCGGACATGGGACCTCCTCCCCTGCCCTATGCCCGTTACCCGCTGTTCCGTAACGCGCTGGCCAACCCGTTCATCGTCAGCAGGATTCCGCGCTGCACCAATTCGTCGTCGTCACCCGACCGGTAGCGCCGAAGCAACTCGACTTGCAGGTGGTTCAGCGGCTCCAGATACGGGAAGCGGTTGAACACCGAACGAGCCAGCGCCGCGTTGTCGGCCAGCAGGTCGTCCTGACCGGTGATCAGCTTGTGCATCGCGATCGTCCGCTGATGCTCGTCGGCGATCTTGCCGAACACCCTGCGCCGCAACGACTCATCGGCCACCAATTCCGCGTATCGCGCCGCCAGTCCCAGGTCGCTTTTGGCCAGCACCTGCGCCATGTTGGACAACACGCTGCGGAAGAACGGCCACCGCTGATACAGATCGTGCAGAACTTCGACTCGCTCGCTTTCGGGGCCCGCGGCGATCCACTGCGCGAACGCCGATCCGGTGCCGTACCAGCCGGGCAGCATCACCCGCGACTGGCTCCATGCCAGCACCCACGGAATGGCACGAAGGTCCGCGATCGACTCGGTGGGCTTGCGCGACGTCGGACGGCTGCCGATGTTCAACGATCCGATCTCACTGACCGGCGTGGACGCCTTGAAGTACTCGACGAAACCCGGTGTCTCGTGGACTAATTCGGAGTACGCCTCGCGGGCCAGCGTCGCGATCTCTTCGAGGACCGCGTAGGCCGGCTCTGCCTCGTCGCCGAGACCCTCCACATCCAGCAGCGTCGACTCCAGCGTGGCGGCCACCAGGCTTTCCAGATTCCGTTGCGCCAACAGCGGTTCGGCGTACTTGGCCGCGATCACCTCGCCCTGCTCGGTCAGCCGCAGTGAACCGTTCACCGCCCCGGGCGGCTGGGCCAGGATGGCCTGATAACTGGGGCCACCGCCGCGGCCGACGGTGCCGCCGCGGCCATGAAAGAGCCGCAACCGAATTCCGGTCTTGCGGGCCACCTCGGCCAGCGCCAGCTCGGCCCGATACACCGCCCAGTTCGCGGTCAAATAGCCGCCGTCCTTGTTCGAGTCGGAGTAGCCGAGCATCACTTCCTGGCTGTCCCCGCGGGCGGCCACCAACGACCGGTAGATCGGCAGCTCCAGCATCGCGTGCAGTATCGCCGCACCGTTGTGCAGATCGTCGATCGTCTCGAACAGCGGCGAAATGCCCACCGGGCAATAGGGTTGGGGCCCGGAAACATCGAGCAGTCCCGTTTCCTTCAGCAGCAGCGCGGCCTCCAGCACGTCCGAGACGGACTGACACATCGAGATGACGTAGTTGGGCACCGCCGCCGGCCCGTACCGCTTGACGGCGAACGCGGCGGCCTCGACCACGCTCAATTCCTGGTGGGCCAGCTCAGACAACTCCGCGCGGTCACTCAGCAGGGGGCGCCTCGTGGTCAGTTCATCCGCCAGCAACTCGACTCGCTCGTCTTCGGGCAGCGAACGGTAGTCCGGATGTACCCCGGCCCAGGCCAGCAGCTCGGCAACCACTTCCTCGTGCACGTCCGAGTTTTGCCGCATGTCCAGCCCGCACAGGTGAAACCCGAATACGTGCACGCCTTCTCGCAATAGGCCCAGCCGATCCTCGGCCAGCAGGGCGCTGCCGTGCGTGCGCAGCGAATCATCGATGATGTCGAGGTCGGCCCTCAGTTCGTCCGGCGTGGCGTACGGTTGCATGCCCAGGTCGAGCAGTTGCTGCGGCTGGTCATCCAGGATCTGGGTGACCGTCGCGCTGAGCCGGCCGCGAATAACCCGCACCGCCCGCCGATACGGCTCGTCGGCCCTGGCCTGCTCCGGACAGCTCTGCTCCAGAGCCGTCAATTCCGTTGTGACGCTGATCAATCGCGCCGACATCGAGAGCTCCTGCTCGAGGTGGGTGAGCTCGGCCAGGTAATGCGACAGCGCTGTGAACGCGGCGCTGGCGGTGGCCCGGCGCACCACGGCGGCAGTGACGTTCGGGTTCCCGTCGCGGTCACCGCCGATCCACGAGCCCGGCTGCAGAATGGGCGCCGATAGCAAATCGGCCCCGGGCCAGCGGGCGCGCAGCGCGTCGCGAACCCCGGAATTGACCTGCGGGATCACCTCGAACAGTGCGGCCTGGTAATACCGCAGGCCGACGTCGATCTCGTCGGTGATCTGCAGCCGGGACAACCGGATCAGCGCGGTCTGCCAGAGCGTGAGCACCTGGCGGCGCAGCTCACGCTCGATGCTGCGGCCATCGCTGGTTTCCCGGTGCCCCTCGGCGTGCAGTCGCATCAGCTCGGTGATCCGGTGCTGGGCAACGAAGACGGTCCGCCGGCGAGTCTCGGTGGGGTGGGCGGTGATGACGGGCGAAACGAGCGCACCCTTGAGCGCCTCGGCCACCGTGGCCGAATCCAATTCCGCGGAATCCAGTTTCGCGTAGGTGGCGGCCAGGCTGCTGTCTTGCGGTGGTTCGCCGGCGTCGACGTGGATATGACGCCGGCGCTCGCGGTGGATGTCTTCGGCGACGTTGGCCAGCAACGCGAAGTGGCTGAACGCCCGGACAATCGGGATCGCCAAGTGGATGTCGATGCCGTCGAACATGTGCGAGATCTCGGCCCGGTCGATCTCGGAGCGGCGCACCCGAAAAGACTCCACCCGGGCGCGTTCGACCAACTCGAAAACCTCGTCGCCGTTCTGCTCGCGCACGGTGTCGCCGAGGATGGTGCCGAGCATCCTGATGTCAGCGCGCATCGGCTCGGTTGCCTCGCGGCCGACGCGGGTCCGCTGCACAGCACCAATCGGCGCCAGCGCGGCCTCGGGAACGACCTCGGCGACGGGCTCAGAAACCATGCGATCCAGTATCGGTGCCCGCGGCGTTACCCGCTTGCCGAGTGAAGTCGGGTCAGCGGTACTTGATCTGCAGTGCCATGCCGATGATGCACACCAGCCAGATACCGACCACGAACACCGTCAGCCGGTCCAGGTTCTTCTCCACCACCGTGGATCCGGACAGGCTGGACTGCACACCACCGCCGAACAGCGTGGACAGGCCACCACCCTTGGCACGGTGCAGCAGCACCAGCAGCACTACCAGGATGCTGGTGACCACCAGGGTGATCTGTAGGGCCAAAACCATGACGGATAGCTTACCGGGCGCGAGGAACCCGTCACTCGAGGCCGACCCGATGACCGGATGGGCAGGTCTTCCAACATCTAGACGTCGGCGCCGAGCCGGACGAGGGGCAGGAACACCGCGTCCACAATCTCCTCAATGGCTTGGTCGGTCAGGGGTGCCAGCGTGACCAACACATCGTGGCGAAGCAGGTCGGTGGGCAGCTGTGCCACTCGGCCGTTGACCTGGCCAGGCCGAATCTCCCCACGGGTGATGGCGCGCGCGACAAGCTTGTTCATCGTGGCGCCGCGCTCACCCTCAAGCACGTTGCGCAGGTCGGCGATGTTGGTGCCGGTATCGCGGTAGAAACCGCCGAGCCGGGTCATCACGGTGATGGCCAGATGGCCGCGCTGGCTATTGACCTGCCGCAGCAGGTTGATCACGTCGCCGCGCAGACTGCCGGTGTCCGGCACCGTGAGTGGATCCTTTTTGGCTGCAGCGATCAACGCGGCGTGTACCAGTTCCGGCTTTCCCGGCCAGCGTCGGTACAGCACCGCGCGACTGGTGCGGGCCCGAGCGGCGACGCCATCGATCGTGAAGTCGTCGTAGCCGCGTTCATTCAGTTCTTCCCAGGCCGCGGACAGCAACGCGTTCTCGAGGGCGACACCGCGGCGACGCTGCGGAGCGGCGTTAGAGGTAAGAGGCATTGCGTTCCCTAAGGCTGATCGCTACCGTTCATTGGATACGCAATGGATCCTATCGCCGGGCGAGGCCTACCGATGCGCATTCTCATCTCCGGTGCCGGTGTCGCGGGCCTGAGCACCGCGATCAACCTCGGTTCCGACGGCCATGACGTCACCATCGTCGAGCGCGCGGACCACTTGGGGGGCAGCGCGCCGCCGATCGACATTCGTGGGGACTCGATCGACGTAGCCGACAAGATGGGCCTGCTCGGGCAAATCCACGAGCGCAGCATCGACATGACCGAGCGGGTGCAATTCGTCGACCGCGACGGCACGGTGGTAGCGGAACTGCCGGCGGACGAGATCAACGACGGCCCCGATGACGTCGAGATCGCCCGTGACGACCTCATCGACCTCCTGCGCGACCGGCTGGGGTCAACGGAATTGCGGCTGCGCGAATCCATCGCCGCACTCGACGGCGGTCGATTCGGTGTCGACGTCCGGTTCTCCTCGGGCGCGGCTGACCGATACGACCTCGTCGTTGGGGCGGACGGAATGCATTCGGCCGTGCGGGAGCTCACATTCGGGCCGCAGCGGCAGTTCCTGCACCACCTCGGCTTCTATACCGGGATGGCGGCGCTACCCGGTTATCATCCGAGCGATCGGGTAAACCCGATGTACAACTTCCCGGGACACCTCGTAGGGATCATGTCCTACAACGCAAAAGCGTTCGCATTCTTCATGTTTCGCTCGCCGTGGATCGACTACGACTACCACGACCTGGCGGCAGGTAAGCGGATCCTGGGCGATGCCTTCGCCGGTCACGACGAGTGGCGAGTTCCTGAGTTGGTCGACGCCGCCGTCAGAGACCCGCAGCTCTACTTCGACTCCGAGAGTCAGATCAAAATGCCGGGCTGGCACAACGGTCGCGTCGTTCTCGTGGGCGATGCCGCACACTGCGCCGCAACCCTTTCTGGGCGCGGCACCAGCCTGGCCCTGACCGGCGCCTGGTTCCTCGCGCGAGCCTTGCGCGAGCACCCCGGCGACCTCGCCCGGGCGTGGGACCGATACGAACGCGATCAGCGGCCGCACGTGATCCGCTGCCAGGCGACGGCCGCCCCGGGCGGCGACCTGCTGGCCCCCGCCACTCAGGCCGAGATCGACGCGCGCAACCGGGGATTGAGGGGCTAGGCCCGCGCCGGTAAGAGTCATTGCGTTTCCTAACTCCGATCGCTATCGTTCTTTGGATACACTATGTCTCCTATATCCGAGGGGTTTACTCATGCGCATTCTGGTTTGCGGCGCGGGCATGGCCGGGCTGTCCGCGGGCATCAATCTGGGCAACGCCGGGCATGACATCACCATTGTCGAACGCGCACAACATCTTCGGGTCAACGGATCACCGATCGACATTCGCGGCGAGTCACTGACGGTCGCGCGACAGATGGGCATCCTCGATGAGATCCGGGCCCGCCAGGTCGACATGACGGCACGCAGTTGCTTCGTCGACGGCAACGGCGACCGGGTGGCCGATCTACCGCTCGCGGAGATCAACGACACGGCTTACGACACCGAAATCCCGCGAGAAGATTTGGCGCACGTCCTGCGCAATGGTCTCGGGCCTTCCGTCGCGTTGAGGTTCGGCGAGTCCGTCACCGAACTGCACGACGACGGTCGCGGTGTCGACGTACTGTTCGTCTCTGGCGGGCAGGCCCGCTACGACCTCGTAGTGGGCGCCGATGGTCTGCACTCTGCGACCCGCCGGCTCATTTTCGGTCCTGAGCGCCGGTATCTGCGTCATCTCGGCTTCTACGTCGCGCTGGCGAATTTGCCGCATTACCGTCCGACCGGCGCCCCCAACCCGATCTACAACTTCCCGGGGCACATGGCCGGCGTTGTCGCCTATCGCGACGTGGCGTTGGCGGTGCTGGAGTTCCGCTCATCCTGGATCGAGTACGACTACCACGACCTAGATGCGCAGAAGCGCGTCCTCACCGAGGAATTCGGCGGACACGGCCGGTGGCGGGTGCCCGAACTGCTCGACGCGGCATGCCGTGACCCGGAACTGTACTTCGACTCGGTGAGCCAGATCGACATGCCATCGTGGCACCGGGGACGGGTCGTGCTTGTCGGCGACGCGGCCCACTGCGCATCCCCGATGTCCGGGCGGGGAACCAGCCTGGCCATCACCGGAACATGGCTACTGGCAAAGGCATTGTCCGACAACGCCGACGACCTGGATGCAGCGATGGCCCAATATGAGCGTGATCAGCGCCCGCACGTCACCCATGCCCAGGGCACCGTCGGTGCGGGCGGGGACCTCTTGGTTCCCGCGACTCAGGAAGCCATCGACGCACGCAATCGCGCGCTGGCCCACGCCGGCTGAGTGCTACCGGACCGGCTCGGCCACAACGACGTCAGGGCAGCGGGCCACCGGCGGCGATGGCCGCCAAGGTCGCGAATTGCTCGCCCTCCAGCGACGCTCCCCCGACCAGCCCGCCGTCGACGTCGTCCTGCGCGACGATCTCGCCGACGTTCTTGGCGTTGACCGAGCCGCCGTAGAGCACCCGCACGGTGTCGGCGATCTTGGGTGTCGCCAGTTCGCCCAGCTGCCGGCGGATCGCCGCGCAGACCTCCTGAGCGTCTCCGGCGCTGGCCACCCGGCCGGTGCCGATCGCCCAGACCGGCTCGTAGGCGATCACGACCTGACCGATCTGCTCGGCCGACAGGCCGGCCAGCGACTCACGCACCTGCTTCTCGCAGTGGCTCACGTGCTCGCCGGCCTCCCGGATATCGAGATGCTCGCCGACGCACACGATCGGGGTCAGGCCGTTCCTGAGCGCGGCGGCGGCTTTGGCGGCCACCAGCGCGTCGTCCTCGTTGTGGTAGGTGCGCCGCTCCGAATGGCCGACGACCACGAAGGTGCAACCCAGCTTGGCCAGGAAGGTGCCGCTGATGTCGCCGGTGTAGGCGCCGGAGTCGTGCTGCGACAAGTCCTGGGCGCCATAGGTCAGCCGCAGCTTGTCACCGTCGACCAGGGTCTGCACGCTGCGCAGGTTGGTGAACGGCGGCAGCACCGTGACGTCGACCTTGTCGAAGTACTTGTCCGGCAACGCAAATGCGATCTTCTGCACCAGCGCGATGGCCTCGAAGTGATTGAGGTTCATCTTCCAGTTGCCGGCGATCAGCGGCTTACGGCTCACGAGTCTCCTCCGCTTGGCTGGGGACGCCCCAACACCTCGATGCCGGGCAACTCCTTGCCCTCCAGGTATTCCAGCGACGCGCCACCACCGGTCGAGATGTGCGAGAAGGCGTCCTCGGGGATGCCGAGGGCACGCACGGCCGCGGCGGAATCTCCACCGCCCACCACGCTGAAGGCGCCCTTGCCGGTCGCCGCGACGATCGCCTCGGCCACCCCCCGGGTGCCGGCAGCATAAGCCGGGAATTCGAAGACGCCCATCGGGCCGTTCCAGAACACGGTCTCAGCGTTGGACAGCAGCGCCCCAAAGCGTTTCACCGACCCCGGACCGATGTCCAGGCCGATCAGATCGTCCGGAATCGCATTGGCGGCGACGAACTGTGGTGGCGAATCGGCACTGAACTTCTCGGTCACCACGATGTCGCCGGGCAGTCGCAGCACGTCGACGTAGGTGTCCAGCAGGTTGCGGCAGGTCTCGACCATGTCCTCTTCGAGTAGCGACTTTCCTACCGAATAGCCTTGTGCGGCAAGGAAAGTGAAGCACATTCCGCCGCCGATCACGATGCTGTCGGCCTTGGTCGCGAGCGACTCGATGACGCCGAGTTTGTCCGACACCTTCGACCCGCCGAGCACCACCGCGTAGGGCCGCCGCGTCGAGCTCGTCAGCTGTTCGAGCACCGCGATCTCGTCGGCCACCAGCTTGCCGGCGTAGTGCGGCAGCAGGGTGGCGATGTCATACACCGAGGCCTGCTTGCGGTGCACCACACCGAAGCCGTCCGAAACGAAAGCCCCTCCCGGCCAGACCAATTCGGCGAGTTTCTTCGCCAACGCCAGCCGCTCGCCGTCATCCTTGCTGGTCTCGCGCGGGTCGAAGCGGATGTTCTCCAGCAACAGGATGTCGCCGTCGGTCAGGCCCTCGGCACGCGCCAGCGCATCGGTTCCGACGACGTCACCCGCCAGCTGCACGTGCCGGCCCAGCTGCTCACTGAGCGCCGCCGCGACCGGCGCCAGCGACAGCTTCGGATCGGGCCCGTCCTTCGGGCGTCCCAGATGCGCGGTCACCACCACCTTGGCACCGCCATCCAGCAGTGCCTTCAGCGTCGGGACCGACGCGGTGATCCGGCCCTGGTCGGTGATGTCGCCGGCATCGTTGAGCGGGACATTGAGGTCGGAGCGCACCAGCACGGCGCGACCCGAAACACCCTCGGACAGCAGGTCTTCGAGGTTTGGGACGCTCACGGTTTACAGCGACTTGCCGACCAGTGCGACCAGGTCAACGAGTCGGTTGGAGTATCCCCACTCGTTGTCGTACCACGACACGATCTTGGCCTGATTGTCGATCACCTTGGTCAAGCCCGAGTCGAAGATCGAGCTGTGCGGGTCGGTGACGATGTCGCTGGACACGATCGGCGCGTCGTAGTACTTCAGGATGCCCTTGAGCGGGCCCTCGGCGGCGGCCTTCATCGCGGCGTTGATCTGCTCGGCACTGGCCGCCTTGGCCAGCTCGGCGGTCAGGTCGGTGACCGAGCCGGTGGGGATCGGCACCCGCAGTGCGTACCCGTCGAGCTTGCCCTTGAGCTCAGGCAAGACCAGTCCGATGGCCTTGGCCGCCCCGGTGGAGGTCGGCACGATGTTCAGCGCAGCCGCACGCGCGCGGCGCAGGTCCTTGTGCGGGCCGTCCTGCAGGTTCTGGTCCTGGGTGTAGGCGTGGATCGTGGTCATCAGGCCCTTGACGATGCCGAACTCGTCGTGCAGGACCTTGGCGACCGGACCCAGGCAGTTCGTCGTGCACGAGGCGTTGGAGATGATGTTCTGGCTGCCGTCGTACTTGTCGTCGTTGACGCCCAGCACGATGGTGATGTCCTCATCGGTCGCCGGGGCCGAGATGATCACTTTCTTGGCGCCGGCGTCCAGGTGGCCCTTGGCCTTGGCCGCGTTGGTGAAAATGCCGGTGGACTCCACGACGACATCGACGCCCAAATCACCCCACGGCAGGGCGGCCGGACCCTCGCGTACCTCGAGGGCCTTGATCTTGGCCGGGCCGACCACGATGGTGTCCTCGCCTTCCAGGGTCACATCGTGGGGCAGCCGGCCCAGGATCGAGTCGAATTTCAGCAGATGCGCGAGCGTGGCGTTATCGGTGAGGTCGTTGACCGCCACCACCTCGATATCGGCGCCGCCCTGCTCCTGCTGCGCAAGCAACGCCCGGTAGAAATTGCGTCCGATTCGACCGAAGCCGTTGATACCTACTCGGACCGTCACTGGTGTCTCCCTCGGTAAGTCTGGTGTTGAACCCCTGGGCGTCAGCCTAGATCAGTAGTGGCAACGGTTGCTGAACTGGTAACAGTCCCGAACCCGCGAAGCCCAAAAGCCGACCAAAAGCCGACCAAAAGCCGAGTTGAAACGCGCCGCCTCAGGCCGGTGATTGCGGCCTAGCGGACCACGAGCCGCGGTCCCCGCGGCAGGTCGGCTGTGGGCTGGACCACAAATCGGCGCTGCAGGTTCTCGATCAGGCCGTCGAGCGCCTGGCGCTCCTGCTCCTCGATGCGCGCGGTGCGCCGAAAGGCACATGCGCTTTCGGCGTCGCCTCTGGCTTCGGCGACGGCAATCGCCTTGTGGTAGCCCTCGATCCGTTGGTTGATCAGCCGGCGGTTCTGGGTCAGCAGACGCAGAAAGTAGTCGGCCTGGCGCTGATCCGCGGTGTCGGCCACAACCGTTGCGCGATCCAAAGCACCGACAGTCCGGCCGGCGGTCACCGGCGGCCCCGATTGCCGGACATGCCCCGGGCCGGGACGGACTGCGCCGCCGCGAGAGTGGTGCCCGCGACGGTCACGGGCGCCACTCGAGCTGTGCGCTGCGACCGAGCGTGCATCACGCTCGTCAGACAAACCAGCGAAGTCCATCTCTTCTTCTCTCAACCGGCTGTTCACTGTTTAGCGCGGTAACCATAACCCCCCGAATCCGGCCAGCGCCATATCCTTCGGCGACGAACACTAGGTCGCTTTTGCTAGCAAGGCATAAACGCCAGGTCAGCCGCTGGGAGGCGGTGACTACCTCGACGGCTCAGAGCTGGTGGCTCCTAAGGACATTCGTGAGCCATGTGCAATAGCGCCGGCGCCATCCACCGGCAGGCCTCCAGCGCGATCTGCACTCGCAACACCGCGTCGGGATCGTCGAAACTGTGCCCGCACAGGTGCATGGCCCGCGTCACGGCTTCCCGAATAATGTTGGGGGGCAACTGCATTACCTCAGCAGTGGCGACGTGGCTTCGGTTTCTGGATAGAAATTCGCGCAACGTTTCGCGCAACCATCCGGTGCGCTCGTCGTCCTGGCCCAGCTCGCCGAGCACATCGGTGACAAAGGAGCGCAGCTCGTCCAAGTCGCCTGCCATCAACGCAATTGGCGCAACCTCCCGGTAGAAAACCACCCCGGCATCCGATCGGCTCCGGCCGGCAAAGGCGACCGCCTTCACCCGCTCCGCCTGTTTCAGCGATGCCCGGAATCCGCTTTGCCCGTCTTCCACCCGGCCAAATGCCAGACCGGCCCGCACTCCCGCGGACTCGAAAGCCGTGCGCACCCGGTACTGGTCGATCTCCGGTTTGCCAGAACCGTCGAGCGCAAACCACAACCGGGCCTCGCGGTCATGCGTCGGCACCAGCAATGTGCCGTTCACCGCGCCCACCGCGGCGGCGACAGCGCGTCGCACCCGATCGAACGACGCCACCACCTCCGCGGGCGGCATGAGCTCGTCGACCCACAGCGCCGCGGCGATGTGCACACCGTCCAACGGATACGTCAACACGCTGTCGGCCACCTGCGCGGCGACCGGGATGTTGTCGCGCGCCTGATCGGCCGACGGCCGGCCGCCCCCGTCGCCGCCGCATTCGTCGCGCTCCAGCTCATAGGAGACCGTCAACTGATCGGCCACGGCGTCGACGAAGCTCGCCGAGCGAGACACCAGGTCGACGATCGTCGGCACCTGCCGTGCCGGCTCTACCAGTGCCACGAACCGTGTCGCCGCCTCCAGGAAACGCGAGTGCACGATGCGGTGGGCTCGCACCAGCACCGACAACGGAACGTCACGGCGTGCGGCGGCCCGCACGTAGGCGACCGACGCCGCGGGGGCCTCCAACCAGTCGGCCGTCGCACCCTTGGCCAAGAACTCGATACCGGCGACCACACTGTCGGTGAGGCTGGCCCGCCACAGATCCAGCATGGCGGCGTCGTAGTCGAGGTCCCGATTCTCGGCCTTGATCTCTTCGAAGACCTCGGCGATGAAGTCCCCGCGAATACGGTCCATCTCCCGGGCGATCACCGACATCGGGTCCGCAATGACATCGACCATGCCGGCCACCTTCCGTCCCGTTGTGCCGCACCCACCACTGTGCGCGACCGTGAGTCCGAAGGTAAGAGTGTTTGCCTGTTGGCCATCCAATCCAAAGCCCTAGCTACCATCTAGGGACTCAACGCGGGAACTCTCGAGCGACGCCAAAGGGGGCATCGGTGAGCGAAGTGGGCGCGAGCGACAGTCACGACCCCGAGATCGGAAAATTCGACCCCGGCCTGACCAAGCGCTTGATGAGCGTGATGCGCCCGGTCTTGAAGAGGTATTTCCGCTCCGAGGTGCACGGCCTGGAGTCTTTCCCGCCGGGTGGGGCGCTGGTGGTCGGCAACCACTCCGGCGGCATGTTCCCGATGGATGTCCCGATCTTCAGCGTCGACTTCTACGAGAAGTTCGGGTACGACCGGCCGGTCTACACGCTGAGTCACGACATCCTGTTCCTGGGCGTGACGGGCGGGCTGTTCCGGCGCACCGGCTACATCCGGGCCAATCGGGAGAACGCCGCCCAGGCGTTGCGGTCCGGCGGTGTGGTGGTCGTCTTTCCCGGCGGTGACTACGACGCCTACCGGCCGACCGTGTCGGAGAACGTCATCGACTTCAACGGCCGCAAGGGATACGTCCGTACCGCGATCGAAGCCGGCGTGCCGATCGTTCCCGCGGTGTCCATCGGGGGCCAGGAGACCCAGCTCTACCTGACCCGCGGCACCTGGCTGGCCGAGCGGCTGGGGATCAAGCGGTTGCTGCGCAGCGCCATCCTGCCGGTCTCGTTCGGCTTCCCGTTCGGCCTTTCCGCCGTGGTGCCGCCGAACGTGCCGTTACCCACCAAGATCGTCACGCAGGTGCTGGAACCCATCGACGTCGCCGCGCAGTTCGGCGAGGACCCCGACATCGACGCGGTCGACGAGCACGTGCGCTCGGTGATGCAGGAAGCCCTCAACGACCTCGCCGCCAAGCGCCGTTTCCCGATTCTGGGCTGAGCCATGCCATCTCCCCTGAACCAAGCTCGCGACGTCTTGGGCGTCTTGGCGACGTTGCAACGCGCCCGGATGATCGCGCCGATGCGGCCCGACCGCTACCTGAAGATGGCCGCGGCGATGCGTCGCGAGGGCATGGGCATGACGGTCGGTTTCGCCGGCGCCGCTCAGCGCTGCCCGGACCGCCCCGCCGTGATCGACGAACTCGGCACGCTGACCTGGCGGCAGCTCGACGAGCGGATCAACGCACTGGCGGCCGCGCTGCAAGCCTTGCCGTCGGGCCAGCCACAGGTGATCGGGATCATGTGCCGCAATCACCGCGGCTTCATCGAGGCGTTGGTGGCCGCCAACCGGATCGGCTCCGACGTTGTGCTGCTCAACACGTCGTTCGCCGGCCCGGCGATGGCCGAGGTGGTCAACCGCGAGGGCGTCGACGCCGCCATCTACGACGAGGAGTTCACGGCGACGGTGGACCGCGCGCTGGCCGACCGGCCCGACGCCACCCGCATCGTGGCCTGGACCGAGGGCGAACCCGAGCTGACCGTGGAAAAGCTGATCACCGAACATCTCGGCAAGCATCCGCAGCGCACCGGCCGCAAGGGCAAGATGATCCTGCTGACCTCCGGTACCACCGGAAGTCCTAAGGGCGCTAAGCAATCTGGCGGCGGGGCCGGCATCGGCACACTCAAGGCGATCCTGGACCGCACGCCGTGGCGTGCGGAGGAAACGATCGTGATCGTGGCGCCGATGTTCCACGCGTGGGGTTTCTCGCAGCTGATCTTCGCCGCGTCGATGGCCTGCACGATCGTCACCCGGCGCAAGTTCGACCCGGAAGCCACCCTGGAGCTTGTCGACCGCCATCAGGCGACCGGCCTGGCCGTTGTCCCGGTGATGTTCGACCGCATCATGGAACTGCCCGAGGAGGTCCGAAACCGCTACAGCGGCAAGTCCTTACGATTCGCAGCGGCATCGGGTTCGCGCATGCGGCCCGACGTGGTCACCGCGTTCATGGATCAGTTCGGCGACGTGATCTACAACAACTACAACGCGACCGAGGCGGGCATGATCGCGACGGCCACACCGGCGGACCTGCGCGCCGCGCCCGACACCGCGGGCAAGCCGGCCGGCGGAACCGAGATCCGGATCCTGGACCCGGAATTCAATGAGCTGCCCACCGGCGAGGTCGGCACCATCTACGTGCGCAACGACACCCAGTTCGACGGCTACACGGAGGGCTCGACCGGCAAAGGAAAAGCTTTCCACGCCGGCTTCATGTCGTCGGGCGACGTCGGCTATCTCGACGAGGCCGGGCGGCTGTTCGTTGTCGGCCGTGACGACGAGATGATCGTGTCCGGCGGCGAGAACATTTACCCGATCGAGGTGGAGAAAACCCTTGCCGC
The DNA here is from genome assembly GCF_059812735.1 of Mycobacterium sp. NGS40. Taxonomy (NCBI): domain Bacteria; kingdom Bacillati; phylum Actinomycetota; class Actinomycetes; order Mycobacteriales; family Mycobacteriaceae; genus Mycobacterium; species Mycobacterium sp. NGS40. The sequence goes on along the minus strand of NZ_JCALDG010000010.1, from coordinate 124,132 downwards.
GCACCCGGAAGTGGCCGAGGCCGCGGTGATCGGCGTGGACGATGAGCAGTACGGCCAGCGACTGGCGGCGTTCGTTGTGCTGAGCCCCGGCTCGGCCGCCACGCCCGAGACGCTCAAACAACACGTTCGCGACAACCTCGCCAACTACAAAGTGCCACGTGAGATTTCGATTCTCGACGAGCTGCCCCGCGGCAGCACCGGCAAAATCCTGCGGACCGAACTGCAATCACGGACGGGGGGCTGATGCGCGTCTTCAAGAAAAGGCCGCTGCTGCGCGCGGCCGTCGAGCTGCTCAACGCCGCCAACGGGTTCCATCCGGTCAGCCGCAATCCCTACGCCTCGATCGCGGTGTTCTGGTTCGGCTGGCCGACCTCGGAGGTGCCCGGCCTGTACGCCGGCGCCTCCATGCTGGATGCCGCGCGGCGCGCCCGCCGGGGAGACTTCGCCGGACCGAAAGGCAAAGCGGCGCTGGCGTTGACGGCCGCGTCCTGGGCGATCCTGGCAGTGATCGGCTACCGGGGTGCCACTACGCCGGGCCCGGTGCTGGAGTCCAGCCTGACCGACCAGCTCGGTCCCGACTACACCGAAGAACTCAAAGCATTGCCCGCCGAGCCCACCCGCCGGGGGCGGCGCAACCCGCCCCTGCGCACCACCGGGGCGCGACGACGCTTCGTGGAGAAAGAGAACATCGTGCGCTACGGCCCGCACGGACGCTCCAACCTGGCCGACGTCTGGCGCCGCCGCGACCTGCCGCGCGACGGCAAGGCGCCGGTGCTGCTGCAGGTGCCCGGCGGCGCATGGATGATCGGGTGGCGCCGCCCGCAGGCGTATCCCTTGATGAGTCACCTGGTTTCGCGCGGCTGGATCTGCGTGTCGATGAACTACCGCGTCGCTCCCCGGTACACGTGGCCCGACCATATCGTCGACGTCAAGCGCGCATTGGCATGGGTCAAGGAGAACATCGCAGCCTATGGTGGCGACCCGAATTTCGTTGCCATCAGCGGCGGTTCGGCCGGCGGCCACCTGTCGGCGCTGGCGGCCCTGACTCCGAACGATCCCAAGTTCCAGCCCGGCTTCGAGGATGCCGACACGTCGGTGGCAGCCGCGGTGCCGTTCTATGGACGTTACGACTGGTACTCCACCGAGGAGCCCGGGCGCGCCGAGTTCGTCGAGGTGCTGGAAAGATTGGTGGTCAAGCGCAAACTCAGCACCCACTCGCACATCTATTTCGATGCGTCACCGATCCGGTACGTACGGGCCGACGCACCACCGTTTTTCGTGCTGCACGGCACCGACGACTCGCTCATCCCGGTGGCCGAATCACGCGAGTTCGTCGAGGAGCTACGGGCGGTGTCGAAGTCACCCGTCGCCTACGCCGAATTACCCAACGCCCAGCACGCTTTCGACATCTTCGGTTCCCCGCGAGCGCACAAGTCGGCCGAGGCCGTGGCGCGGTTCCTGTCCTGGGTGTACGCGACCACCTACCTACCCCGCGACTAGCCCCGGTCGATCGCTTTCTCGAGTTCGGTCAGCGCCGGTTCGATCGCATCGGCCATGTCGTCGATGTCGTTGGCCACCTCCGGCGTCGTCACGAAACCGAAGTCCAGGTAGTCCGTGTAGGAGAAGCAGGTGATGTTGAGCGCGATGTCCATCACCGGCGGGCCGAGCGGCACCAGCGATTGCAGCTTCGCACCGGCCATGTACAGCGGCATCGGTGGACCGGGAACATTCGACACGACCAGGTTGAGCGGAGCCAGGTTTCGCGACAGACCGGTGGCCGTGTACGCGCGCGCGGCCAGCTGCAACAGGCCGGGCGGGGTCGTCTCGGTGAGCCCCATGATCTGATGCGCCGACAGCGCCTCGGCCATTTCCTTGGCGCTCTGCGTGCTTTCGTGGATGGCCCGCAACCGCTCGGCGGGATCATCGATGTCGGTGGCAAGCGATGCCGTCATCGAGCTGATCTTGTTGCCGACGTCGTCCTTATCCGCGTCGGTGCGGGTGGAGACCGGGATCTGGGCGATCAGCGGTTTGCCCGGCAGCTCACCGCGTTTCTGTAGATATTCGCGGGCGGCGCCGGCCACCAGCGCCAGCACGACGTCGTTGAGCTTGACGCCGTAGGCATCCTTGACCGCCTTGGCACGGGCCAGCTCGACACGGGCGCCGGTGACCCGCCGGTGCGGCGAGACGGGTGCGTTGAACCGGGTCTTGGGCGCCTCGAAGAACCGCGGCGGCCTGCTGGTCAGACCCAGCGCGGCAACCTGCTGGCGCACCGTCTGCTCCACCAGTCGCGCGATCCGGAACGGCGTTTTGACGCCGACGTTGATCAGCGCGCCCACCGCCCGCCGCTCGATTCCCGGAATCTTGGCGCCGACCAGCGACCCCACCGTCTCGTGTTGCGGCGGGCGGGGTTCCGGCGTGACGTCCAACAGGATTTCACCCAGCCCGGCGCCGGAGACGCCGTCGACGATCGCGTGGTGCATCTTGGTCAGCGTCGCGACCCGGCCGCCCTCGACGCCCTCGATTACCCACAGCTCCCACAGCGGCCGCGCCCGGTCCAGCTTGTAGGACATCAGCCGGCCGACCAGTTCCTCCAGCTCGCGGCGACCGCCGGGAGCCGGAACCGCGATACGGCGGAGATGGAAGTCGACGTCGAGGTCCTCGTCTTCGACGAACCACGGCCGGTCCAGCCCGAGCGGCGCTCCGGTGACCCGCCAGCGCAACTGCGGCAGTTCGGTCAGCCGCTCGATCAGCAATTCCCGGAGGCGCTGAAAGCTGTACTCCGGTGCACCGCTGGGATCGCACAGCGCCAGGGCACCGACATGCATATGCCAGCCCGCAGTTTCCGCAGACCAAAATGCCGCATCAACGCTCGAAAGCCGCTTCATGCGATGACCGTAGTCCTCGCCGGCAAATCAAGTCGAGCAATCGACAACAATCCCATCTGTGCCCCCAGTTTCCCCCGCAGCCCCCTCGCCGCTGTGCGGCTGGGAGGTGCCCCAGTCGCGGCTAGTTAAGCATCCTCCAACAGGTCAGGCGTCACGGCCGACTCGGTGTCGGGGATGCCTTCGACCTTCGCCTTGCGGTCGGCCATTGACAGCAATCGCCGAATGCGGCCCGCCACAGCGTCTTTGGTCATCGGGGGGTCGGCGAGTCGGCCCAGCTCCTCCAGCGAGGCCTGCCGGTGCTCCACGCGCAGCTTGCCGGCCGAGGCGAGATGGTCGGGAACGGTGTCGCCGAGGATCTCCAGCGCCCGCTCCACCCGGGCCGCCGCTGCGACCGCGGCCCGTGCCGAGCGGCGCAGGTTGGCATCGTCGAAGTTGGCCAGCCGGTTGGCGGTCGCCCGGACCTCGCGGCGCATCCGGCGTTCCTCCCACACCAGCCGGGTGTCCTGGGCGCCCATCCGGGTCAGCAGCGCGCCGATCGCTTCGCCGTCACGCACCACCACCCGATCCGCGCCACGCACCTCGCGGGCCTTGGCGCTGACGCCGAGCCGCCGCGCGGCGCCCACCAACGCCAGCGCCGCCTCCGGGCCCGGGCAGCTGACCTCCAGCGCGGACGAACGTCCGGGCTCGGTCAGCGATCCGTGCGCCAAAAAGGCGCCGCGCCACGCGGCTTCGGCGTCCCCGATGCTGCCGCCGACCACCTGGGCCGGCAGTCCCCGCACCGGACGTCCGCGCATGTCGAGCAGCCCGGTCTGGCGGGCCAGCGCCTCGCCGTCGTTGGCCACCCGCAGGACGTACCGGGTGCTCTTGCGAATCCCGCTGGCCGACAACACATGCACGACCGCGTTGTAGCCGTAGAGGTCGAAGATGTCCTTGCGCAGCCGGCGGGCGATGTTGCCCAGGTCGACCTCGGCCTCGACGACCACCCGGCCACCCACGATGTGCAACCCACCGGCAAAGCGCAGCAAGGACGTGACCTCGGCTCGACGCGCGCTGACCGACTTCACTACCAAGCGGCTCAACTCGTCCTTGACTTCGGTCGTCATCGCCACGCGTCGTCACCCCTTGGTCCGCTGCCAGCTGGTCCGTTCACGCCCGTCGCCGAACTTTCACCGTCGACCCGAATCTCCGCGGTGGCCTTCGCCGAAGGCGCTGCCGGACCCGTGCGGCCCGTTCGGACCCCGTCCAGGGCCGCCGCAAGCTTGCCCGGATCATGTAAAGGTGTACCAGGTCGGGACACGTCGGCGAAGTGGACCTCGGCCTTCAACAGGGTCGCGGTACGGCGCAGTTGCTCGCGTTCGCGCTCACTGGGCACCCGATCGGCGTCGATGATGATGTCGTTGACGGTGAACCCGGGGGCGTGCTGGGCCAATACGTGCAGATGGCGCTCCACTGAGAAGCCGGCCGTCTCCCCCGGTTCGGCCACCAAGTTCAGCACCAGGGCGCGGCGGGCCGAGGTGGCGCGCAGCGCCGCGACCAGCCCGGGAACCAGCACGTGCGGGATTACGCTGGTGAACCAGGATCCGGGTCCCAGCACCACCAAGTCGGCGGCCATGATCGCGTCCACGGCCTGCCGGGTCGCCGGGGGATCCGGCGGCAGCAGCCGCACCCGGCGCACCTTGCCCGGGGTGGTCGCGATCGCGACCTGACCGCGGATCACCCGGAACATCCGCGGGTCGGCCTCCAGGCCGGACACGTCCGCCTCGATCTGCAGCGCGATCGGGCACATCGGCAGCACGCGGCCCTTGACGCCGAGGATGCGCCCCAGCTCGTCGAGGGCCGCGACCGGATCGGCCAGCACCTCCGTCAGGCCGGCCAGCAGCAGGTTGCCGATCGGATGGCCGGCCAGGGCGCCACTGCCACCGAATCGGTGTTGCAGGATGGTCGCCCACAGTCGCCCGTACGGACTGTCAGATGCCAACGCCGCCAACGCCATTCGCAGGTCACCCGGCGGTACCACGTCCAATTCGCTGCGCAGCCGGCCCGACGAGCCGCCGTCGTCGGCGACCGTCACCACGGCGGTGACGTAGGGCGTCAGCCGGCGCGCCGCCGACAACGTCGCATACAAGCCGTGTCCACCGCCCAGCGCGACGATGCCCTCGCTCTGTGGTGGACTCATTCGCGGCCCAGATCCCGGTGCAGCACCCGCACCGACAGTTGCTCGTCAGCCCTCAACAACTGCATCAATGCTTCCGCGATCGCAACGCTGCGATGTTTGCCGCCGGTGCAGCCGATCGCGACCGTCATGTAGCGCTTGCCCTCCCGGCGGTAGCCGTCGACAACCAGAGATAGCAGTCGATGGTAAGCGTCGAGAAACTCCGCCGCCCCCGGTTGGCCCAACACATAGTCGCGCACGGCGGGGTGCTGGCCGGTGTGTGGCCGCAATTCGTCGACCCAGTGCGGGTTCGGCAGAAACCGCACATCCATCACCATGTCGGCGTCCATCGGCAGGCCGTACTTGAAGCCGAACGACTCCACGGTGACGCTCGTCGACGTGCTCGCGTCACCGCCGAAGGCACGCTCGATGCTTTCCCGCAGACCCCGTACCGACAGGGTGGACGTGTCGATGATCAGATCCGCGGTGGCGCGAACCTGTGCCAGCATCCGGCGCTCGGCCGCGATGCCCTCGGCCAGCGTCTGCTGCCCCTGCAGCGGGTGGCTGCGGCGGTTCTGTTCGTAGCGGCGCACCAACATGTCGTCGGAGGCTTCCATGAACACCACCCGCGGATTGATGTTGCGGGTGGCCAATTCGTTGCGGACCTCGTCGAGGTCGCCGGTGAATCCGCGCGACCGCACGTCCATCACGACGGCGAGCTGGGTGATCCGCGAGCCGGCCGCCAGCCCGAAATCCACCATCCGGGTGATCAGCTGGGGCGGCAGGTTGTCGGCGACATACCAGCCGAGGTCCTCGAGCACCTTGGCCGCGGTACCCCGCCCGGCGCCCGACAACCCGGTGACCAGAACGACGTCGATCCCTGCGGTGTCACCCGAGTGGCCGTCGCCCCGCTGCGCGCGCACCGATCGCCGCTCGCTGTCGTGACTCGTCATGCCGAGGCTCCGGGTTGCTCGGCTGGTTCGGCTTGCTCGGCCGGTCGTAGCGCCTCGAGGACGGCGGTGGCCGTTGCCACGCCGATACCCGGCACGGCGGTGATCTGGTCGACGGTGGCCTCCTTGAGGCGGGCTATCGATCCGAAGTGAGTGACCAGCGCCTTGCGGCGATGTTCTCCCAATCCTGGCACCGAATCCAGCGCTGAGGCGGTCATTCGCTTGGATCTCTTGCTGCGATGGTAGGTGATCGCGAACCGGTGCGCCTCGTCACGCACCCGCTGCAGCAAATAAAGTCCCTCGCTGTTGCGCGGCATGATCACCGGATCCGGCTCCGAGGGCACCCATACCTCTTCCAGCCGTTTGGCCAACCCGATCACGGCGACATCGGTGATTCCGAGCTCTTCGAGCACGGCGCTGGCCGCGTTGACTTGCGGCGCCCCGCCATCGACGACATACAGGTTGGGCGGATAGGCGAACCGGCGTGATTTGCCTTCCGGGGAAAGCATATTCGGGTCGCTTTGGTCACTGAGGTGGCGCAGGAAGCGGCGCCGGGTCACCTCGGCGATGGACGCGACGTCGTCGGAGCGCCCCTGCCCGGCGGCTTCCCGGATTCCGAAGTGCCGGTAGTCCGACTTGCGCGGCAGGCCGTCCTCGAAAACCACCAGCGAACCCACCACGTCGGTGCCCTGGACGTGGCTGATGTCGACACACTCGATGCGCAGCGGCGCGTCGGCCAGCCCCAGTGCGTCCTGAATGTTCTGCAGCGCCGCGGATCTGGCGTTGAAGTCACCGGCTCGCTTCAGCTTGTGTTGCTGCAGCGCTTCTTTCGCGTTGCGTTGCACGGTCTCGGCCAGAGCCCGCTTGTCGCCGCGACGCGGTACCCGCAGCACGACCCGCGAGCCACGCAGCCCGGACAACCAGCTGGCCAACTCCCCCGCGTTGGACGGCAGGCACGGCACCAGCACCTCACGCGGAACGGGATTGACGGATTCGTCGGCCGCACCGTCCAGCTCCGCCTGGTCGCCGTAGAACTGCGTCAGGAACTGCTCGACCAACTGCTCTTCGCCGGAATCGCCTGGGTCAGCGGCCTTTTCAACAATCCAACCACGCTGACCGCGGACCCTGCCGCCGCGGACGTGAAACACCTGCACCGCCGCCTCGAGCTCGTCGTCGGCGAATGCCACCACGTCGGCGTCGGTGCCGTCACCAAGCACCACGGCCTGCTTCTCCATCGCCCGCTTCAGTGCACCGATGTCGTCGCGAAGCCGTGCCGCGCGTTCGAAGTCGAGTTGCTCGGATGCCGCGTGCATTTGCTGTTCCAGCTCACGGGCAAACCGGTCGGTCTTGCCGGACAGGAAGTCGCAGAAGTCGGTGACGATCCGGCGGTGTTGCTCCTCGCTCACCCTGCCGATACAGGGAGCCGAGCATTTGTCGATGTAGCCGAGCAGGCAGGGACGGTCGATCTGCTTGTGCCGCTTGAATACTCCGCCGGAACAGGTTCGCGCCGGGAACACCCGGGTCAGCAGATCCAGCGTCTCCCGAATCGCCCAAGCGTGCGAGTACGGGCCGAAATACCGAACCCCCTTGCGGCGCGGGCCGCGGTAGACCATCAGCCGGGGAAATTCCTCGTTGAGGGTCACGGCCAGCACGGGGTAGGACTTGTCGTCGCGGTAACGAACGTTGAAACGTGGATCAAATTCCTTGATCCAGTTGTATTCCAGCTGCAACGCCTCGACTTCGGTGTTGACCACCGTCCACTCGACCTTGGCCGCGGTGGTCACCATCTGCCGGGTGCGCGGGTGCAGGTTGGCAATGTCGGCGAAGTATGACGTCAACCGGCTGCGCAGGCTTTTGGCCTTGCCGACGTAGATCACCCGCCCGTGCGTGTCCCGGAATCGGTAGACGCCCGGCTCGACCGGAATGGATCCGGGAGCGGGACGATAAGTGGCGGGATCTGGCACGTATCCAGGCTAGTAGCCGCTAAACGGGCCGCGGCGGATCGGGATCGCGTGGCGGAAATCGACCGCTTTTCGCCCGCCGCGAACGTGCCCGCCGGTTTGGGAGCGACCGGTTCGGGCTAAGCAACCGGTTAGCTTGTGACGCTACAGTGGGTGGCAACAGCTGGAGGGAGCTTACAAATGAGCAAACGACCGTTGGCCGGGCTGGCCGTAGGGGTTGGGTGCCTGGCAATGTCGTTGAGCGCCGGGGCGGGGATCGCATCGGCCACCCCCGACATCGGCCCGATGGTGAACACGACCTGCACGTATGACCAGGCGATGCGGGCGGTGCACGCGGAGAACCCGATGGCCGCTCAGTACCTGGACCAGTCGCCGCCGAACCAGCAATTCCTGCAGCAGTTCATGGCATCGACGCCGGACCAGCGGGTGAATCTGCTGAAGGCGATCCAGAACAACCCGGGAGCCGACCAGGCGTTCCCGATCTTCCGGCAGATGATGATCAGCTGCAAGAACTACTGACCGCCCTGTCAGGCAGGTCGGCTGTCTAGCTGCGCTCGTCGTTTCGCCGCCCACTCGGCCATCGGGAATCCGGGTTTGGAGTCGCAGGCCGACAGCAGCAGCGCAATGCGTGGCACCACGACCAGTCCGTAATCGCAGGTCCAGTCCGGCCGGGTCATGGTCCACGCCAGGATGCCGCTCGACGGCGTGCCGAACGAAGCGAGCCGCATCGGACGGAAGTCGCCGAGCGACGAATGGCCGATGGCCTCGCCGTGGCACTTCGACACCGCGCCGAAGCCCTTCCACACGACCTCGTGGGAGTTCAACTTCGTGTCGTAGACGTCGGCGGATTCGGCGTAGAGCGCCGGACCGCTGAACTTGTATTCCGATTCGGCGTGGTCCGTGGAGCGGGGCGGGCGCAGTGGCGAACCCTTGAACAGCAGCGCAGCGGCGCATTCGGGCGGCTGGACGCTGGTGAAGTAGGTGTCGCCCACCGGTACCGCGCTCGCCACACCCATCGGCGTGGTCTCGCCGTCCTGTAGCAGCAAATCGCGTGCCGGAATCCCCGCCGGCGACGGGGAGGCGGACGTCGGGCCACCGGGTGCGGATTGCTGGGGAGCCCGAACAGCGCGGCCGCTGACCGAGGTGGTGCACGCGCACATCGTGATCGCGATCAGCGACGACGCGACGGCCCCCCGCAGTTGACGTGCCATCGGGCGATCCTACGGCAATGTCCCCGCTCGTGTTGTTCAGTGCGCGCGCAGGTCAGGCCGATAGCGGGCCAGCAGCGACCGCACCGAATCCATCGCGGCCACGGCCCGGTCCTTGTCGACGGACTGGATCGCCATCACCGGGATGTACTCGTCGTCGGGCAGGTCGATATGCGCCCAGCGGCTGCCGGCCGGAAACGACACATCGACCAGCTCTGACCAAGCTACTAGCCTGTCTCCCAGCAGGTTTCGCACCGAGAGCCCGGCGGGCCCGACGCGTAACCGGGGCCGGGTGAACAAGAGGATGAGGGCGGCGATGACCAGCCCCAGCACCGCCATCGCGACCTGGTCGGCGGTTTGGAAGACCACTCCGCTGGAGCCCATTTTGAGCAGCAGGCCGCCGGCAATGTGCGCAGCTGCGACCAGAAACGCTGCGCCATAGGCAAATAGCGGCGTCCAATGCGGACGTAGTTCCACATCCCATCCCTGCTGGGACGACACCCGGCTCACGGTCGAGCGCGCAGGTCACGCAACGTCAGCGCGGCGGTCAGCGCGGCCCCGGCCGCCTGAGCGCCCTTGTCCTCCGCCGACGATGGCAGCCCGGCCCGGTCCAGGGCCTGCGCCTCGGTGTTGGTGGTGAGCACGCCGTTGCCGACCGGCGTGGCGGCATCCAGCGAGACTCGGGTCAAGCCTTGGGTTACCGCATCGCAAACATACTCGAAATGTGGTGTGGCGCCGCGGATCACTACACCGAGAGCGATGACGGCATCGTGGTTGCGCGCCAGCTCCTGGGCCACCACCGGAAGTTCCACCGCCCCGTGCACCCGGACCACCGTCGGATTGACGACGCCCGAGTCCGCAGCCACCTTGCGGGCGCCGGCGAGCAGCGCATCGCAGATGGGTCCGTGCCACGAACTCGCCACGATGCCGAGACGAAGATCGGAGGCGTCGAGTGCTTTGACTTCGGGCTCGCCGCCTCCACTCACAAAGCACCGCCGAATTCGCCTGGCAGATGGACGGATTCGTGGAAGTCGTCCAGCCCGGCCAAATCGTGTCCCATCCTGTCCCGTTTGGTCATCAGGTAGCGGATGTTCTCGGCGTTGGCCCGCACCGGCAGCGAGACGCGCTCGATGATGTGCAGCCCGTAGCCGTCCAGCCCGACCCGCTTGGCCGGATTGTTGGTCAGCAGCCGCATCGACCGCACGCCGAGGTCGCACAGGATCTGCGCGCCGATTCCGTAATCCCTTGCGTCGGCCGGTAATCCGAGTTTGAGGTTGGCGTCCACGGTGTCGTCGCCGGCGTCTTGCAGCTGGTAGGCCTGCAGTTTGTGCATCAGGCCGATGCCGCGGCCCTCGTGTCCGCGCATGTAGAGCACCACACCGCGGCCCTCCCGCGCGACCATCGCCATCGCCGCGTCGAGCTGGGGCCCGCAATCGCATCGCCGTGAGCCGAACACGTCACCGGTCAGGCACTCGGAGTGCACCCGCACCAAGACGTCGTCGCCCTCCCCGCTCGGCCCGGCGATGTCACCGCGGACCAGAGCGACGTGTTCGACTTCCTCGTAAATGCTGGCGTACCCGATGGCGCGGAACTCGCCGTGCCGGGTCGGGATGCGTGCCTCGGCGATCCGCTCGATGTGCTTTTCGTGCTTGCGCCGCCATTCGATGATGTCGGCGATGGTGATCAGCGCGAGATCGTGTTCGTCGGCGAACACGCGCAACTCGTCGGTCTGGGCCATCGAGCCCTCGTCCTTCTGGCTGACGATTTCGCAGATCGCACCGGCGGGTTGCAGGCCCGCCATCCGGGCCAGGTCGACGGCGGCCTCGGTGTGGCCGGGCCGGCGCAGCACCCCGCCGTCCTTGGCCCGCAACGGAACCACATGGCCGGGGCGGGTGAAGTCTTCGGCGACGCTGTTGGGATCGGCCAGCAACCGCATCGTGGTGGCGCGGTCGGACGCCGAAATCCCAGTGCCCACACCGTTTCTTGCATCGACGGTGACTGTGTAGGCGGTCCCGTGCTTGTCCTGGTTGAGCGCATACATCGGCAGCAGGCCCAGCTTGTCGCAGATCGCGCCGTCCAGCGGGACGCACAGGTAGCCCGAGGTGTAGCGCACCATGAACGCCACCATCTCCGGCGTCGCCTTCTCGGCCGCGAAGATCAGGTCGCCCTCGTTCTCGCGTTCCTCGTCATCGATGACGACGACGGCCTTACCGGCCGCGATGTCGGCAACCGCCCTCTCGACGGAGTCCAACCTCGTCATCTGTGCTGCCTTGCTGTCGTGCCGAGCAACACGCGAAGTCCGCGCATTGCATCAAGTATGAACCACGCGGGGCGCTGCGTTATTGCCCCTTCTTCGGGCACCACGTGGGTGACACGTCGCGAATTCGCGTGACGTTGCGGGCGGGCGCGGCCAACATGTGCCGTCGTGCCTGCGTGCACCGGACTTCCGCCTTGTCAGCGCCCGCTCTGACCTGCGACGACCGCGTACCGGCACGCCTCGAGGTCCACACGCATTGTGACGATTCTTACCCGTTGGAACTGCTAAACGGTGCGCCTCACCGGCATCTGGATCACCACGCCGCCACCACAATCGACCGCGTAGTGGGCAAGCCAGCGACCGACCGAACCGCCGGCCTCGATGAAGTGCGTCCACTTGCTCACCGCGGCGGTGGCGGCGGGGTAACTGGAAAACCGTCCGAGCGACACATCGCGCCCGTCGTCACCGACCAACTCGTAACTCGTGTAGTCGCGCACCCGGTGCTCGACGATCGTCAGCGTGGTGTCGTTGACTTCCTTGCTCCACACCGCTCGCGATTGTGCTTCGGCCTTACGGCCGGCAAGGGTCGCTACGGCTTCGAATGCGAGGTCTTCGTAGACGGCCTCGGCCAACCTTTCGACGGACATTTCTGCAGCTCCTTCGCGTTGAAAAGGCGGCCGGCCTATGCGATGAGTATGGACCTGCAAACGGCTGCGTGGGGATTTAGAACAGGCGTGTCGCCATGGTGTAGTGGGATCGTGACTATTGTTACCAAAATGCAATCTTCGGGCGCCGGCGATCGCCGCCCGGTGCAGCATTGGTAAACGGCACCCGGCCAGCCAGTCGCCCCGCTCCGGATGGCCTTGCAGCGGCCGCCTGAGTCCACTAATTCGCTTGCGGCAGAGCGATTTTGGCTGCTAACGCCAGCTGGCCGGCAGATCGATGACGTGATTGGGGCAGAAGTCCTGGGTCGCCAGCGCGATCACGTTTCGCGCGTCGCCGGCCGTCATCTGACCGCGCAACACCATGAAGGCATATTCGGCGGGCTGATAGCCCAAGTCGTGGCCGGCGGGATCGTCCATCAGCGCACACGCCTGTTGTTCCTGATTCGCGTTCGCGTCAGCGGTGGCACTGCCCCACACCGACGCCATGCACAGCACGACGCCGGCGCCGATTGCGGCGACGATCCTCATTGATTTCTCGCCGTCATCAATCGCTCAACATATTTGGCGATCACGTCGACTTCCAGGTTCACCTCGGTGCCGACCGGGGCCGCGCCCAGGGTGGTCAGTTCCCGGGTGGTCGGGATCAGTGAGACCTCGAACCAGTCGCGCGGTCGCGTGCCGAGCCCGGAAACCGTCAACGAAATCCCGTCGACGGTGATCGACCCCTTCTCCACGACATAGCGGGCCACCGCCGCGGGAATCTCGATCCGCACCACTTCCCAGTGTTCCGACGGCGTGCGGGCCACCACCTGGCCGGTGCCGTCGACATGCCCCTGCACGATGTGCCCGCCGAGCCGGCTGTTGACCGCGGCGGCCCGCTCCAGGTTGACCCGCTTGCCGACGTGCAGAGCGCCCAGGTTGGACCGGTCCAGCGTCTCGGCCATCACGTCGGCGGTGAATTGGCCGTCGGCGAGCAACTCGACGACCGTCAGGCACACGCCGTTGACGGCGATCGAATCGCCGTGGCCGGCGTCGGCCGTGACCACGGGCCCGCGGATGGTCAGGCGGGCGGCGTCGGCAAGCACGTCACGGCCGGTGACCTCTCCGAGTTCCTCGACAATTCCGGTGAACATTCCACCAGGTTAATTCGCCGGTGCTTTGCCTGGTGAGCGCCCACGACCGACACGCGAAACGCCCTCGTCGCGGGCCCGGGGACACCCCGCGTTCGGCAGTCCGCTCACCCCGCTCCTCTACGATGCACGGTATGCAGACACGCCGCCGTCTCACGGCCGTCCTCGCTTCCCTGACCCTCGCCACCGCCGTAATCGCGGGCTGCTCGTCGGGTTCGAAGCCCAGCGGCGCCCCGTTGCCCGACGCCACGACTCTGGTCAAGCAGTCCGCCGAAGTCACCAAGACCGTCAAGAGCGTGCACCTGGTGCTGTCGACGCAGGGCAAGATTCCCGGCTTGCCGATCAAGCAGCTCACCGGCGACCTGACCACCGTCCCGAGCACCGCCGCGTCGGGTAATGCGCAGCTGTCGATGGCGGGCTCCGACATCGACGCCAACTTCGTCGTCTACGACTCGGTGCTGTACGCCACGCTCACCCCGAACAAGTGGAGCGACTTCGGCAAGGCCTCCGACGTCTACGACGTCTCGGTGCTGCTGAGCCCCGACAGCGGTCTGGCCAACGTGCTGGCGAACTTCACCAACGCCAAGGCCGAGGACCGCGAGACGATCAACGGCCAGACCACGATCAAGATCAGCGGAAATGTCGCCCCGGATGCGGTGAACAAAGTCATCCCCAGCATGAGCGCGAGCCAGCCGCTACCGGCCACCGTTTGGATTCAGGAAAGCGGTGACCATCAGCTGGTCCAGGCCAACCTGCAGAAGAGCCAGGGCAATTCGGTCCAGATCACGCTGTCGGACTGGGGCAAGCCGGTCACCGTCACCAAGCCTCCGGTGAGCTGATGAGCATGCGAGCAGGACGCGGAATCGCGATCAGCGCGGGCAGCCTCGCCGTACTGCTGGGCGCGCTGGACGCCTACGTCGTCGTCACGATCATGCGCGACATCATGAGCGACGTTCACATCCCGATCAATCAACTGCAGCGCATCACCTGGATCATCACGATGTACCTGCTGGGCTACATCGCCGCGATGCCGCTACTGGGGCGCGCGTCCGATCGCTTCGGCCGCAAGCTGGTGCTGCAGATCAGCCTGGCGCTGTTCATCGTCGGCTCGGTGATCACCGCGCTGGCCGGTCATTGGGGCGATTTTCACCTGCTGATCGCCGGCCGCACCGTCCAGGGCATCGCCAGCGGTGCCCTGTTGCCGGTCACGCTGGCCCTGGGCGCCGATCTGTGGGCGCAGCGCAACCGCGCCAGCGTGCTGGGCGGTATCGGTGCCGCCCAGGAGCTCGGCAGCGTGCTGGGTCCGTTGTACGGAATCTTCATCGTCTGGGTGTTTCACCAGTGGCAGTACGTCTTCTGGATCAACGTGCCGCTGACCCTGCTCGCCATGATCGCGATCCAATTCAGCCTGCCCTCACACCAGCGCGCCGAGGAGCCGGAAAAGGTCGACGTCGTCGGCGGTGTGCTGCTGGCCGTCGCGCTGGGCCTGGCGGTCATCGGGCTGTACAACCCGGCGCCCGACGGCAAGACGATCCTGCCCAGCTACGGCTTGCCGCTGGTGATCGGTGCGGTGGTGGTCGGGGTGGTGTTCATCCTGTGGGAGCGCTTCTCCCGCACCCGGCTGATCGAACCCGCCGGGGTGCACTTCCGGCCGTTCCTGGCCGCGCTGGGCGCGTCGGTGGCCGCCGGTGCGGCGCTGATGGTGACCCTGGTCAACGTCGAGCTGTTCGGCCAGGGCGTGCTGCAAATGTCGCAGACACAGGCCGCCGGCCTGCTGCTGTGGTTCCTGATCGCGCTGCCGATCGGGGCGGTGCTGGGCGGATTCATCGCAACCCGGATCGGCGACCGGGCGATGACCTTCATCGGGCTCCTGATCGCGGCCTACGGCTATTGGCTGATTCACTACTGGCGCATGGACGTGATGACCCAGCATCACGACATCTTCGGGGTCAGCCTGCCGCTGATTCACACCGACCTGCTGGTGGCCGGTCTGGGACTCGGCCTGGTGATCGGGCCGCTGACCTCGGCCGCGCTGCGGGTGGTGCCATCGGCCCAGCACGGCATCGCGTCGGCAGCGGTGGTGGTGGCCCGGATGACGGGCATGCTGATCGGCGTCGCGGCGCTCAGCGCCTGGGGGCTGTACCGGTTCAACCAGATCATCGCCGGACTGACGGCGCAGATCCCGCCCGACGCGTCGCTGCTGCAGCGAATCGCGGCCCAAGCCACCTTGTATCTGAAGGCGTTCGCGCTGATGTACGGCGACATCTTCGCGGCCACCGTCGTCATCTGTGTGGTGGGCGCATTATTGGGCCTGCTACTCGGCAGCCGCAAGGAGCACGCCGAGGAGCCGGAAGTCGCCGAGCCCGAGCCAGTCGCGCTGGGCGAGCGCTAACTGCGCGGCTCGCCGCGCTGCGGCACCAGGCTGAGCAGCAGATCCGGGCCGATCCGGTCGGCGCCGTCGAAGCGCCACCGTAACGCCCGCGCGATGGTGGGCACCCCGACGTCGCCGACGGCGGTAATGGGTCCACCCAGCAGCATCGGGGCGACGTAGGTCAGGATCCGGTCGATCGCCTCTACCCGCAGGAAGGCGCTCGCCAGGGTGGGACCGCCCTCCAGCAGCACGTCGGTGCGGTCCGAGAGCGCCTTGAGCACCTCCAGCGGATCACGGGTTCGAATCACCATGGTACGCGAATCATCGTTGAGAACCTTTGCCTCGGAATGTATTTCGCGCATACCGACCACGACGCGCAGCGGCTGCTTGGCTGCCAGCGAGCCGTCCGGCAGCCGGGCGGTCAACGCTGGATCGTCGGCCAGGACGGTGCCGGTCCCGACGACGATCGCGTCGGCGGCGGCGCGGCGGCGGTGCAGGTCCAAGCGGGCGGCCTCGCTGGAAATCCACCGGCTGGTCCCGTCGGCGGCCGCACTGCGGCCATCCAGGCTGCTGGCGTACTTCCAGGTCACATGCGGCAATCCGGTCCGCTGCTTGTGCAGCCACTCGCGCAGCGGCCCGCCGGCGACCTCGTCGGCCAGCACACCGGACGTCACCTGCACGCCCGCTTCCCGCAGCCGCGCCGCGCCGCCCGCGGCGATCTCGTTCGGATCGGTGACGGCGTACACGACGGTGCGCACGCCGGCGTCGATCAGCGCGTTCACGCAGGGCGGCGTCTTGCCGTAGTGATTGCAGGGCTCCAGCGTGACCACCGCGGTGCCACCGGCCGCCAGGGCGCCGGCCCGGCGCAGCGCCAGCACCTCGGCGTGGTCGCCACCGGCCGGCTCGGTGCCGCCGACGCCGACAATGTGACCGCCGGCATCCAGAATCACCGCTCCGACCGGAGGATTGGGATAGCTGCCACCCTTGACCAGATACGACTGTTCGATCGCCAAACGCATTGCGGCGTCCAGGCTTTCGACAGGCTGGCCACTCACAGCCGTAGATGCGGCGACGCGGCGCCGGCTTGGCGTCGCAGCGCCTCGATCGCACCCACGGGATCCTGCGCGCCGTAGACCGCGGAACCGGCGACAAAGCAGTCGACCCCGGCCTCGGCGGCCTGTTCGATCGTGTCGGCATTGATGCCGCCGTCGATCTCGACCAGGATCGTCAACTCCCCCGCGTCCACCATCTTGCGCACGATGCGGACCTTGCTCAGCACCTCGGGGATGAAGCTCTGGCCGCCGAAGCCCGGCTCGACCGACATGATCAGCAAGGTGTCGAACTGCGGCAGGATTTCCAGGTACGGCTCCAGCGGCGTGCCCGGCTTGACGCTGATTCCGGCCTTAGCGCCCGCGGCCCGGATATCGCGCGCCACGCCGATCGGGTTGTCGGTGGCCTCGGCATGGAAGGTCACGTTGTAGGCGCCGGCCTCGGCGTACGGCGGCGCCCACCGGTCCGGGTCGTCGATCATCAAGTGGCAGTCCATCGGAATGCGCGTGGCGGCCAGCAGGCTCTCCACCACCGGCAGACCGATCGTCAGGTTGGGCACGAAATGGTTGTCCATCACATCGACGTGCAGCCAGTCGGCACCGACCACGGCCGCCGCCTCGTCGGCGAGCCGGGCGAAATCGGCGGCCAGGATCGACGGAGCTATCAGGGGTCCAGCGGTGCTGCCAGCCATGTGCGCCAGACTACTGAGGGTGCCGAAGGTGGCGCAGCGCGGCGTTACCCCGCTACGCGACGCAGCGCTGCGGCGAACATCGCGTCGGTGCCGTGCCGGTGCGGCCACAGCTGGACGTGCGGCCCTTGCGCAGACGGGGGGCCCGCCTCGACGGGCTCGAACAACGGCCGGGTATCCAGGGCCTGCACCGGATGACGGCGCAGTGCGTCGGCCACCACCCCTACGGTTTCGGCCAGATGCGGCGAGCAGGTCGAATAGAGCACCACGCCGCCGGGGCGGGTCAGCGCGATCGCGGCGGCCAGCAGTTCGCGCTGCAGCTTGGCCAGCGCCGGCACATCGGCCGGCTGCCGGCGCCAACGGGCCTCGGGCCGGCGGCGCAGCGCGCCCAGCCCGGTGCACGGCACGTCGACGAGCACCCGGTCGAAGCCGGGCTCGAGGCCACTGTTGCGACCGTCGACCCGCAGCACGTCGACGTCGAGCCCGCGGGTGTTCTCGACGACGAGGTCCGCGCGACCCGACGACGGCTCGACCGCCGTAACCCGGGCGCCGTGCTCGACGGCCAGGGCGGCCAGCAGCGCGGTCTTGCCGCCGGGGCCGGCGCACAGATCGAGCCAGCGCCCGGCGTCGTCGTCGACCGGCGCCAGCGTCAGCGCGCGGGCCACCAATTGGCTGCCCTCGTCCTGAACCAGCGCTTGCGCGTCGCGCACCGGCGCCAGCTGCCCGGGGTCGCCACCCGGCAGGTACACCGCGTACGGCGAGTAGCGGCCGACGGTGCCGCCGACCGATTCGGCCAGTTCCGCCGCGCCGAGCACGCCAGGGCGCGCGGCCAGGTGTACCTGGGGCCGTGCGTCGTCGCTGGCAAGAACCGCCTCGAGTTCACCGGCGTCGGCGCCCAGTGCGTCGGCGAACGCCTGGGCGATCCAGCGCGGGTGTGCGTGCACGAACGCGGCGTGGCCGACCGGATCACGTGCCGGGTCGGGGGCCAGCTCGTCCACCCAGGACTTCTCGTCTCGCCGGGAGATTGTCCGCAACACCCCATTAACGAAACCGGCTCGCGCCGAATCGAATTCGATCCCAGCCTGTTCGACGGTGGTCGACACCGCGGCGTGCGCGTCGACCCGGGTGCGCAACAATTGGTAAGTACCCATCCGCAGCAGGTCGAGCAGCACCGGGTCGATCGCCTCCGACGGACGGCCGGCGGCGGCGCCGATGACCGCGTCGAGCAGGCCGCGGGTGCGGCAGGTGCCGTAGGTCAGCTCGGTGGCGAACGCCGCGTCGCGTCCGGTGATGCCGCGCTCGCGCAGCAATGCGGGCAGGGCCAGGTTCGCGTAGGCGTCACGCTCGCTGACGGCTCGCAACACCTGAAAGGTGGCCGCCCGGGCCGGATCCAGGGGCTTGCGCCTGTTGGGCGGCCGGCCCTGTTTGGGTGCTGGGCTCATGAGGCCCGCGCGGCGGCGTCGAGGCGGGCACCGCGCGCCCAGTCGACGGCGTTCATGAGTTTCTTGCCGGGCGGCTGAAGCTGGCCCAGCCGCACCGGTTCCGAGCCGGTGCCGACCCACACGTTCTTGCGGTCCACGTGAATGACGCCGGGGGGCAACGACTCTGGAGCGTCTGTGTCGATCTGCACCGGTCCCAGTTTGATCCGCAGGTCGCCGATCATCGTCCAGGCCCCCGGGTTGGGTGTGACGGCGCGGATCCGGCGCTCGACCACCGCGGCCGGCAGATCCCAGCGCACCCGGGCTTCCTCGACAGTGATCTTCGGCGCGATGCTGACGCCGTCGGAAGGTTGCGGTTGCGGGGTGAGCGTCCCGTCGGCAATGCCGTCCAGCGTGGCCGACAGCAGGGCCGCACCCGAAATTGCAAGTCGCGCAAGCAGATCGCCCGAGGTATCCGTCGGCCGAATCGTCTCGGTCACGACGCCGTACACCGGTCCGGAGTCCAGGCTGGGTTCGATTTGAAACGTCGTCGCCCCGGTGATCGCGTCCCCCGCGGCGATCGCGGCCTGGACGGGCGCCGCACCGCGCCAGGCCGGCAGCAACGAAAAGTGCAGGTTCACCCAGCCGTGCGCGGGCACCGCGAGCAGGCCGTCGCGCAGCAGCGCGCCGTAGGCCACCACCGGGCAGCACTCCGGGGCGAACTCCGACAGTTCGGCGACGAACTCCGGCGAGTTCGGGCGCTGCGGGCGCAGCACGGGAATGCCGTGGTCGATCGCCTCGCGGGCCACCGGTGACGCCTCCGGCTTGGCGCGCCGCCCAGCCGCGGCGTCGGGCCGGGTCAGCACGGCAACGACCTCGTGACGGGGCGACTCGATGAGGCGACGCAGCGCGGGCAGCGCGGGTTCGGGGGTGCCGGCGAAGACGAGACGCACCCGGACAGTCTAAGAACCGCTGTCCGCCCCGTTACTGGCGGACAGATGATTGCGTATGCATACTGTTTCTAGCGGACATGATCACGGCGGCAAACGCCGCCGACGACAACGACGTCGGGTGCGCAGCTTTGTTCCCAACACCCAGGAGGACTGATGACTCTCGACGTGAACATCCCGGAAGACCTTGCGGCCACCCATCGCGCCATCTGGGCGCTGGGCGACTATGCCTTGATGGCCGAGGAGGTGATGGCTCCGCTGGGCCCGATTCTGGTCGCTGCCACCGGTATTGGCCCCGGTACCCGGGTGCTCGACGTCGCGGCGGGCTCGGGCAATATCTCGCTTCCCGCCGCCAAAACCGGTGCCACCGTCGTGTCCACCGATCTCACCCCGGAACTGCTGGCGCGGTCCCGAACTCGGGCCGCGGCGCAAGGGCTGACGCTGGACTACCGGGAGGCCAACGCGCATGCGCTGCCGTTCGGCGACGGCGAATTCGACGTCGTGATGTCGGCGATCGGCGTGCAATTCGCACCCAACCACCGGCTGGCGGCCGGGGAATTGGCCCGAGTCTGCCGCCCCGGCGGAACGATCGGCGTCATCAGCTGGACCCCGCAAGGTTTCTTCGGCCGGATGCTGGCGACGATCCGGCCCTACCGCCCGAGTCTCTCGCCGGCCGTCGCTCCGGCCGCCCTGTGGGGACGCGAAAGCTATGTCACCGGATTGCTCAGCGAACAAATCCGTCGTGTCGCAGCGGTGCGGGGCATGTTGGAGGTCAACCGATTCGACTGTGCCACAGCCGTTCACGAGTACTTCAAGAACCACTACGGTCCGACGATCGAGGCCTACGCCAACATCGGCGGCAATCGGGTGCTGTCCGCCGAGCTGGATGCACAACTGATCGAACTGGCCGAGGAACATCTGGCCGACGGCACGATGCGGTGGGAATACCTACTCTTCACCGCCGAAAAGGCTTGAGGCCCTTCATAGGTCGATGTCCAGGTTGGCGTCGGGCTCTCCGCCGGCCGCGGTGAAGGCCGTGAGGGCCCGCACCAGCCCGTGCCGCTCGGCCGCCGGCATCTTCTCGACAATGGCGGCGATTTCGGCACGCCGGTAGGCGGTGACTTGACGCACCACGTCGCGACCGCGCTTGGTCAGTGCGGCGATCAGCTCACGTCGAGACGTGGGGTGCGGCAGACGGTCGATCAGTCCGGCGGCGACGAGCCGGTCGACCATGCGTCCGGTGGCCGACGGTTGCACGCCCAGCAGGTTGGCCAGCGTGGCCAGGTTGACCGGACCCCGGTTGGAGAGGATCACCAGGGTGCGGAACTGCGCGATGGTGATGTTCTCGTCGACCTGCGCGATTGACCGGGCCGACATGCTGACCAGCAACCGCGACGCGGTGAGCAACGCGTCGGTGATCACGTCCAGCGACTCGCCGGCTTCCATCGTGTGTTCCGTGGACATCGTGGCTCCCCTTTTCTGGGCCCTTTCCAGGCCGTTTGGCAGGCCTTCGGTAAGACCGTTGACAGCCTACGAATGCCGTAGGAAGGAACTATTGCTTATGAATACTATCGCTACGGTAAGCGATTGGCCCAGCCGACCGGAGAACTTCGACCGTGAATCAGGAACACGACGTGTTTGCTGGCAACGCGGCAAGGTAGGGCTAACCAATTTGCGGCGGGTCGATCTGCACCCGCGCCGGTTCGTGTGATTGCCGGGCGCTGAGCACGCCGACACCGCGCCGCAGGCTGGCAGCCAACTCCAGACCCTGCTCGCGGCGGACGCGCACCAGCATCCTGATCACCGGGACGCCGGGCGGTGTGCCCGGTGGCCGGCGCACCCCGGGCGGCAGGTCGACCGGTCCGAGTTGCTCTGCGCCATAAGGCAATTCGGCCTCATCAAGCAATGCGGCCACGGCGTCGGCGCTGCCGTCGATGGCCGCCATATGCACACTGGGCGGCAGGCCGACCTCACTGCGTGCCGTCAGCTCGGCGTCCGCGTGGCCCACCGGATCCCAGCGAATCAGCGATTGCACTGTGGGAATGGAGGATTCGGCGATCACCGTCACCACGCCGCCGTCGCCGCGGGGCCGCACCAGCGCCGCCGCACTCATCCAGCGCCACAGCGCATCCTCGGCGGCGCGCAGATCCTGCCGGCCCAGCAGCGCCCAGGTGTCCAGCAGCAGCGCCGCCCCGTACCCACCGTCCGCCCGGGGTTCGGCGCCCGGTGTCGCGACCACCAGCGCCGGATGGGCGGCGACCTCGGCCACGATCGCGTCGCCCGACGAGGTGATGACCTGCGTGCCGGCAAAGGCGCGGCCCAGCTCCTCGGCGGTGCGCCGGGCCCCGACCACCACGGCGCGGACCGACTCCGACCCGCACCGGGCACACCGCAGTGCCGGCTCGGCGCGTCCGCACCACCGGCACACCGCCCCGGGTCCGCGCTCCTGCACCGACCCGGCTAGTGAGAGAGGCCCGGTGCAATGCCGGCACCGGGCTATGGTGCGGCACCTTCCGCAGGCCAGCGACGGCACATACCCCCGGCGCGGCACCTGGATCAGCACCGGCGCCCCCGCCTGAAGCGACGACTGTGCGGCGCGCAGCGCGATGGACGGAATCCGCGCGGTGCGCGCCGCCGGGTCGCGTTCGTCGGCGTACCCGGTGTCGTCCAGAGCGACCACCCGCGGCGTGCGGGCCCGCACCACCGCCCGCGTCGCGACGATGTCGTGGGCCCAGCCACTGCGCACCAGGGCCTGAGCCTCGGCGGTGCGGGCGTAGCCGCCGATCAGCGCGGCGCATCGCGCCTGATGCGCACGCAGCATCGCGACCTCGCGGGCATGGGGATACGGCGCCCGCGGCTCGGCCAGGCTGTCGTCGGCGTCGGACCAGACCATGACCAGCCCCAGGTCGTCCAGCGGCGCGAAAACCGCACTGCGCGTGCCGATCACCAGCCGCGCCTTACCCCGCAAAGCCGCCAGCCAGCGCCGGTAGCGCGCCGCCGGTCCCAGGCCCGCGGACAGCGCGACCACCCTGTCCTCGTCGATCCGGGTGGTCGCGGCCAGCCACAGCGCGTCCAGATCCCGCTGATCGGGCACGATCGCCAGCGCCGCGCGGCCGCTGCGGACCGTCTGCGCGGCCGCCTCGGCGAACCGGTCCGCCCACTGCTCCCCCGGCAGCGCCTGCCACACGGCACGCGCCGCTCGCACCTCGGCCAGCGCGGTCAGGAACTGATCGCCGCTTCCGTACACCGCCCAGCAGGACGGGTCGACGGGGGCCACGACCGGCGGCGGCCCGATCGCCGTGGGCTCCCGCTCCACTCTGGCGTGCCGGGCCGGGATGGCCAGCCGCAACACGTCCGGGCGGGTCCCGGCGTAACGCGCCGCGACGGCGTCGACCAGGCGGCGGATCTCCGGGGTGAGCACGGGTTCGGGGGACACGACCCGATCGAGCCAGCCCAGTTTGCCGACGTGGTCGGTGTCGTTGCGGCGCTCCAGCACGAACCCGTCGACCAGGCGGCCGTGGAACCGGACCCGCACTCGAACCCCCGGCTGGGCATCGTCGGACTGCTCGGCCGACACCAGGTAATCGAACTCGCGATCCAGGTGCGGTACCGACAGCATCGGCAGGACCCGGGCGATCGGTTCGGTTTGGAGGGGTGTGCGCGCGGTGTTCATCGCGTGCTCGAGTCACCAAAAGTGTTGTCAACCGCCATTTTTACCGTCCGTGGCCACACCGTAGCGGCGACCACCGACAGTCAGCCCTCGACAGGCTCGCGGTCATTGTCAGAGGCGGCAACGTCGCGACCGAAGAAGAATCCCGCCGTGATCAGGATCAGGGCCGCGGCGTACAGCCACCAGATCGGCACTGCCAGCGCCTCATTGCCCAGAATGAACCGGCCGATCGCGATCATCGCGTCCGATGCCATGAAGCACGCCGCCCCCACCGCCACCCAGATCGTCGGCAGCCGGGCCGCTATCGCGGTGCACGCCATCGCGGTCAGCACGACCACGTACACCGTCACCGGGATCGTCAAGTTCTCCGCACCCAGGTGCGGCCAGAACCACACCAGCAGGGCGATCGCCGTCACGCACAGCACCGCCATCACCGCGATGCGAGTTCGCGTCAGCGACTCTTTGACCACCAACGGCGCCAGCGCACCCATGATGCACAGGTGCGCGCACAGAAATGCCGCCAGCCCCAGCACAAATGACATCGTCCACCACGGGATCGCCAGTAACCAGTCGCCGGTAGCGCTGAGCAGCATCGCCGGCATCAGCCAGCGCCGCTCGCTGACGATGGGATGCGCGAATGCGGCCCCGGTCAGCAACACAGCCATCAACGCCTTGAACGGCGGCTGCAGCACCCAATGCCCGGTGAGTACGGTTCCCGGCGGCGACTGCACCGCGACCACGGTCAGGAACACGCCGTAGCCGATGGCCGCCCAGCAGGCCGCCACCCAGCAGCCGGCCAGCACGCGGGGTGCGTACGGTACCTCCATGCCCAGCTTTGACAAAGCCGACGAGAAACCTCCTATCGACCCCATCTTGCTGAAGGTACTCGACGCGGTTCCGTTCCGGCTATCCACCGACGACGGCATCGAGGCTGCGCGCCAGCGGTTCCGCGATCTGCCGCGCCGGCCGGTGCACCCCGAATTGCGCGTCGAGGACCGCACCATCGACGGCTCGGCCGGCGCTATCGCCATCAGAATCTATTGGCCGCCAACCGATTCGGGTGACGCCCTGTTGCCGGTCGTCGTCTACTTCCACGGCGGCGGGTTCGTGATCGGCGACCTGGACACCCACGACGGCACCGCCCGCGAGCATGCGGTGGGCGCCGACGCGATCGTGGTGTCCGTCGATTACCGGCTGGCTCCCGAGCACCCGTATCCCGCTGCCGTCCAAGACGCTTGGGCCGCAACGCGGTGGGTCGCCGAGCACGGCGCCGAGCTGGGTGCCGACACCGCCCGGCTGGCCGTTGCCGGGGATTCGGCGGGCGGCAACATCGCCGCGGCGGTTGCCCAGCGGACCCGCGACGAAGGCGGACCGTCGATTGCCTTCCAGCTGTTGTGGTACCCGTCGGTGATGTGGGACCAGTCGCTGCCGTCGTTTGCCGAAAACGCGACCGCTCCGATTCTCGACACCAGGGCCATCGCACAGTTCTCTCGTTGGTACGCAGGCGATCTCGACCTGTCCAATCCGCCGGTGGGCATGGCGCCGGGGCGGGCGAAGAATCTGGCCGGCCTGCCACCGGCCTATATCGGCGTCGCCGGCTACGACCCGCTACGCGACGACGGCATCACCTACGGCAAGGCGTTGGCCGCCGCGGGCGTACCCGCCGAGGTGCACAACGCCGAGACGATGGTGCACGGCTACCTCGGCTACGCGGGCGTGGTTCCCGCCGCCACGGCCGGGTCGGATCGGGGGCTCGCGGCATTAAGGAATGCGCTGTACAGGTGAACAACAGGCGTACGGTGGACGAATGACTGAGCCCGCCGCCCGGCCTGAGATCGACCCGACGTTCAAAGCGCTGCTCGATCTGTTCCCGACGACGTTCAACGCGGACGACGGTGTCGAGCTCGCGCGCGAGCGGCTCAAGATGCTCAAGGTGCCGCCGGAATTGCTGCCCGACCTGCGCATTGAAGACCGAACGATCGGCCACGGCGAGCACAGCGACATCGCGGTCCGGATCTATTGGCCGCCCACCCCGGCCGAGACATCCCCCGTCGTCGTCTTCTTCCATGGCGGCGGCTTTTGTCTGGGCGACCTGGACACTCACGACCACGTCGCCCGCGCGCACGCGGTCGGCGCCGAGGCCATCGTCGTGTCGGTGGACTACCGGCTCGCCCCGGAGCATCCGTATCCCGCCGGGGTCAACGACGCCTGGGCCGCGCTCCAGTGGGTCGGCGCGCACGCCGGCGAACTGGGCGGCGACCCGAGTCGTATCGCGGTGGCCGGGGATTCGGCGGGCGGCAACCTCGCGGCGGTCCTGGCGGTGCTGGCCCGTGACAACGCCGGGCCGCAGCTGGTGTTCCAGTTGCTGTGGTATCCGGTGGTAACCGCCGATCTTTCGCTGCCGTCGCACACCGAGAACGCCTTCGCGCCCATCCTGGACCGCGAGGTGATCGAGGCCTTCCTGGCCTGGTATCTGCCCCCGGAGATCGACGTCACCGACCCGACGGTGCTGCCGGCCACCCTCGCGCCGGCCAACGCCGACCTGTCGGGTTTGCCGCCGGCCTTCATCGGCACCGCCGAACACGACCCGCTGCGCGACGACGGTGCGCGCTACGCCGAGATGCTCAATGCCGCGGGCGTGGCGGCGGAGTTGAGCAACGAGCCGACCCTGGTGCACGGCTTCGTCAACTTCGCCCCGGTGATCCCCGCGGCCGCCGCGGCGACCGACCGTGGGTTGACGGCGCTACGGAAGGCGCTGTACCCCTAGCAGATGCAGCCCGACTACCACGCCGTGATCGTCGGAGCCGGATTCTCCGGCATCGGCGCCGCGATCAAGCTCGACAAGGCCGGACTCTCTGATTACCTCGTGATCGAAGCAGGCGACGGGGTCGGCGGCACCTGGCACTGGAACACCTATCCCGGTATCGGCGTGGATATTCCGTCGTTCTCCTACCAGTACTCCTTCGAACAGAGCCGGCATTGGTCGCGCACCTATGCGCCGGGCCGGGAGCTGAAGGCCTACGCCGACCACTGCGTCGACAAATACGGCATCAGATCGCGGATCCGGTTGAACATCAAGGTGATTTCCGCGGAGTTCGACGACGAGCGGGCGCTGTGGCGCGTGCAGACCGATCCGGGCGGCGTGGTCACCGCCAGGTTCCTGATCAGCGCCAGCGGCGTGCTGACCGTACCGAACCTGCCCGACATCGACGGCGTGGACTCCTTCGACGGCATCACCATGCACACCGCACGCTGGGATCACGGCACGGACCTGACCGGCAAGCGCGTCGCGGTCATCGGGACCGGCGCCTCGGCCGTGCAGATCATCCCGGAGATCGCGCCAATTGTCGACCAGCTCACCGTATTTCAGCGCACACCAATCTGGTGCTTCCCCAAGTTCGACGTTCCGCTGCCCGCGCCGGTGCGCGCCGCGATGCGGATTCCGGGCGGTAAGGTCGCCCAGCGGCTGCTCAGTCAGGCGTTCGTCGAGCTGACCTTCACGATCGCCGCCCAGTACTTCACGCTGGTTCCGCTGGCCAAGCCGATGGGCGACGCCGGTCGCCGATATCTGCGTCAACAGGTCGACGACCCCCGGGTGCGCGACCAGCTCACCCCGCGATACGCGGTCGGATGCAAACGACCGGGCTTCCACAACGAATATCTGGCCACGTTCAACCGTGACAACGTGCGGCTGGTCACCGAGCCGATCGACAAGATCACGCCGGGGGCGGTCGCCACCACCGACGGCGAGAATCACGAGATCGACGTGCTGGTGCTGGCGACCGGTTTCAAGGTGATGGACGCCGACAACATGCCGACCTTCTCGATCACTGGCAGCGGCGGCATCACGCTGACCGAGTTCTGGGACTCCCACCGGCTGCAGGCGTATGAGGGCGTCAGCGTGCCGGGCTTCCCGAATATGTTCAGCGTCATGGGCCCCTACGGTTACGTCGGCTCTTCGTATTTCGCGCTGATCGAGACGCAGACCCACCACATCGTGCGATGCCTCAGGCGGGCCCGGCGCACCGGCGCGACACGCGTCGAGGTGACCGAAGCGGCCAACAGCCGCTACTTCGACGAGATGATGCGCAAGCGGCACCGCCAGATCTTCTGGCAGGACAGCTGCCGACTGGCCAACAGCTACTACTTCGACAAGAACGGTGACGTGCCGCTGCGTCCGGCCACCACGGTGGAGGCGTACTGGCGCAGCCGTCGCTTCGACCTGGACGACTATCGATTCACCGGCGCTGCCGCGCCGCACGGGCTCTAGAGAATCGCGTCCGCGAGCAGATCGACCTGCTCGAGCCCCTCGGTCGTCGGGTGGAACAGCAGCCGGTCGAAGCCGAGGTCCCGGTATCGACTGACGGTCTCGCGGGCGTCGGCCGCGGAGCAGACCATATCGGCGACATTGACTTGTGCGTATTCCGGGATAAATCCGTAGTAGCGAGCCAAGTGGTCCCGGCCCGCTGCGACGGTCTCGGCCGGCCCGAGTCCGAAGTTCACCGATGCCTGCAGGTAGGGTCGCGCCGGCCGGCCGGCGGCCTGCCAACCGGCGCGGATTTGCTCCACCAACTGCGCCTGGACGTCGTAGTGGCGCACAGCGCCCGCCGCCCACCCGTCACCGGTGTCGATCACCCGCCGCACCGTAGCCGCCGACCGGCCGCCGAACAGCAGCGGAATCCGCACGGGCGCAGGGCATAACGCGGTGTCGTCGGCAACCGGTTCGCCGGCCCACAGGCTGCGCAGCCGCTCGACCTGCCAGTCGAGGATTCGGCCACGCCGGTGGAAGTCGGCACCCGTGCCGACGTACTCGTCCGCCCGGTTGCCCACACCCAATCCGGCGACGAGCCGACCGCCGGATATCCGGGCCAGGCCGCCGAGTTGCTTGGCCAGCAAGACGACCGGATACATCGGGGCCAGTAGCACATTGGTCACCAGAGTCAGTTGCTTCGTAGCTCCGGCCGCGGCGGCCAGTGCGATCAGCGAGTCGACGCTCGGATAGAACAACCGGTCGATCGTCGTGACGGATTCGAAGCCAACCTCTTCGCTGCGGCGTGCCCATTGGACGATGGCGGGTCCGGATACGTCGGCGACGTGGTTCGGCAGGCCGATTCCCAGTTTCACAGCACATCCTCCGCGTTGATATCGGCGTTGACGGCGGCCAGCATCCGGCAGTAGTGGCCCTCACGTTCGGCGTAGCGCACCGCACGGGCGGCTTCGACGACGACCTCACGGGTGTGGGACCGCTCGGACAGCGCGGCCATGATTTCCGCGATGAACTCGTCGGCGTCGATTGCATCGTCGCTGCGAATACTGTCCATCTCCGTGCGCACTCGCGGTGGAGCGATCTCGATGACCTGAATACCGCTTTCGCGCAACAGGATTCGCAACGATTCGGTATACGAGTGCAGGCCTGCCTTGGTGGCGCTGTAGGTCGGCGCGATGGCCAGCGGGACGAAGGCCAGTGCCGAGGTGATATTCACGATCGTGGCGTCGGGCTGGCGCCGCAAAGTCGGCAGCAGCCGTGCGGTCAACATGATCGGGCCCAGCAGGTTGGTGGCGACGACCGCCGTCGACACCGCCGGATCGAGGGTGTCGGGGCTTTCCAGCGCCATCACCCCCGCATTGTTGACCAGCACGTTGAGATCGGGCCACCGGCGCTCGACCGTCGCGACGAGCTCGCGGACGGACTCGGTGTCGGTGACGTCCAGCGGATGCCACTCGATACCCGGATACGACTCGGCGACCGCACGTAACGCGGCGGTCCGCCGGCCCGCGATCACCACCCGGTTGCCGCGCCCCGACAACGCGATGGCCATGGCCCGGCCGATTCCGGTGCCGCCGCCGGTCACCAGGATCGTGTTACCGGTCAATTCCATTGGGGCGCCCCCTTTCTCGAACGATGTGCCCTTCATCGTCGGTGGCGACGCCGAATTAAGCCAGAAAAGCCCCGTTCTACGTCAGAAATAGGCGATAGTTCAGAAAATATGTAGTGTTTTCCTCATAATGCAGGCTCTTGACGCTCAAATTCTGCACTCGCTGCAGCTGTCACCGCGGGTGTCGTTCCGGCGCATCGCCGAGGTCGTGGGCACCGGTGAACAGACCGTCGCCCGCCGCTACCGCGCCCTGCGCCGCGACGGTGTGCTTCGCGTGATCGGCGTTATCAACCCTCGGGTGTACGGCGAATGCCAATGGGTGGTCCGGGTACACGCGAAACCCGACGACCTGATCCGGCTTGCCGACGCGTTGGTCCGCCGGCCCGAGGTCACACACGTCAACGCGTTGTCAGGGGGCACCGAACTCGTCTGCGTTGTCCGCGCCCCCCTCGACAACTCCGAAGCGGGGCTGCTGCACCGCCTGCCTCGCACCTCGACCGTCCTGGATATGCGGGTCGATCTGGTACTCAACGTATTCGGCTCACCGATGTACGCGCACTGGACCGGCTACGGGCAGCTGTTGGACACCCAGCAGGTCCACGCGCTGCAGCCAGCGGACCGAACGCAGCCGGGTCAGCCCACCGGGCCAACGGCCGAGGATCAGCCCCTGCTGGATGCGCTGGCCGACGACGGCCGCATTTCCGACAGCACACTGGCCGCGCTCACCGGGTGGTCACCGGCCCGCGTCAAGCGACGGCTGCGCGCCCTGCAGGCCGGCGGCACCCTCTCCTACGATCTCGACATACTGCCGGAGCGGCTCGGATTCATGCTGAACGCGATCGTCTGGGTATCGGTTGCCCCGTGCCACCTGGCGGTGGTGGCCGAGCAGATCGTGCGGCACGACGAGGTCGCCTCGGTCGCCACGGTCAGCGGACCCGCCAACCTGATGGTCGTCGTGATCTGCCGCGGGCCGGCCCATCTGTACGACTACCTCGCGCAGCGTCTGGCCACCGTCGACCACATCCGGGCCTACGACGTCAGTGTCCGCAGCAAGCGGCTCAAGCAAGTCGGTTCACTGATCGCGCACGGCCGGTTGATCCGCGCCCGCTGAACGGGCGACGCTAAGCTTGCGGCGTGGCCAAGGAGTTTTCGCGTCTGGACGAGTCGCTGCGCGAATTCATCGACAGCCAGGCCATGTTCTTCGTCGCCACCGCCCCCTCCGAAGATGGCCGAATCAACCTCTCCCCCAAGGGATATCGCGACACCTTCGCGGTGCTCGACGATCACCGAGTGGCATACCTCGATCTGTTCGGCAGCGGCGTGGAAACGATCGCGCACCTGCGCGACAACGGCCGGATCACCCTGATGTTCTGCTCGTTCACCCGAAACTCGCGGATTCTGCGGCTGTTCGGCACCGGACGCGTGGTGCGCCCCGACGACTCCGAATTCCCCAGTCTGCTAACCCATTTCGACGGGCAGCATGCGGGCGTGCGGGCCGCTATCGTCATCGACGTCGAACGGATCGCCGACGCCTGCGGATACGCGGTGCCCTACTACGAGCTCGTCGACGAACGGCCGGTGCTCGACACCTACCACACCAAGGCGACCGAGGACACCTACGTGCGCGCCGTCAAGCGCAACCTGCACAGCATCGACGGGCTGCCCGCGCTGGACGCCGATCATCCCCTGCCCGGCTAGATGGCGCGCTTGAGGTCGTCGACCTTGTTCAGCTGCTCCCACGGCAGCTCGACGTCGGTGCGGCCGAAGTGGCCGTACGCGGCGGTCTGCGCGTAGATCGGGCGCAGCAGGTCCAGGTCGCGAACGATCGCGCCGGGCCGCAGGTCGAACACCTCGGGCACGATCTTCTCGATCTTGACCGGGTCGACGGTCGCGGTGCCGAACGTCTCGATGAACAGCCCGACCGGGGCGGCCTTGCCGATCGCGTAGGCCACCTGCACCTCGACGCGTTCTGCCAGCCCGGCGGCGACGATGTTTTTGGCCACCCAGCGCATCGCATACGCCGCCGACCGGTCCACCTTGGACGGATCCTTGCCGGAGAAGGCACCTCCGCCGTGGCGCGCCCAGCCACCGTAGGTGTCGACGATGATCTTGCGGCCGGTCAGGCCCGCGTCGCCCATCGGCCCGCCGAGCACGAACTTGCCGGTCGGGTTGACCAGCACCCGCGTCCCGGACGAGCCCAGGGTGTCGTGACCCAGCTCCTCGAGCACGGTCTGCAGCACGTGCCGACGGATGTCGGGGTCCAGCGTCTTCTCCAGGTCGATACCGTCGGCGTGCTGGGTGGAGACGACCACGGTGTCCAGCCGGACCGGGACGTTGTCCTCGTATTCGATGGTGACCTGCGTCTTGCCGTCCGGACGCAGGTAGGGCAGCGTCCCGTTCTTGCGGACCTCGGTGAGCCTGCGCGACAGCCGGTGGGCCAGCGCGATGGGCAGCGGCATCCGCTCCGGGGTGTCATTGATCGCGTACCCGAACATCAGGCCCTGGTCGCCGGCGCCCTGGGAGTCCAGCGGGTCCGCCGCGCCCTCGACGCGGGCCTCGTGGGCGGTGTCGACGCCCTGGGCGATGTCGGGCGACTGCGCGCCGATGCCGATGTTCACACCGCAGGTCAGACCGTCGAAGCCCTTGTCGGAGTGGTCGTAGCCGATCTCGAGGATGCGCGCGCGCACCGTGTTGGTGATGTCGGCGAACGCCGTCTTGGCGGTCGTCGTGACCTCGCCGACCACGTGCACCTGCCCGGTGGTCACCAGCGTCTCGACCGCGACACGTGAGCGGGGATCCTCCGCCAGAAGCGCGTCGAGGACCGAGTCGCTGATCGCGTCGCAGATCTTGTCGGGATGCCCCTCGGTCACCGACTCACTGGTAAACAGCCGACCCTTTTCGCTCACCCTGTCATCCTTCCGTCCTGCCTAAATGTTAGTTAGACAAATTATTTTAAGCGTCTGCAGCCCCACCGGCGAAGCCGGTCGTGATTGCAACCTTTCTAGCAACCATCCGCTGAGCGCATTGAGCGGGCTATCCGCTCTCGCCCTGCAGAAAAGTGACGATGGCGTCAACGATGCGACTGGCCATCAGCGTCTTGGATCCGTGCTGCAGCGCGGCCTCGGTTCCGTCGGAGGCCAGCAGCCAGCCGTCGTTGCTGTCCACCTCGAATGCGCGGCCGTCGCCGACCGCGTTGACCACCAACAGGTCACATCCCTTGCGCCGCAACTTCGCTCGCGCGTGGAACAGGACGTCGCCATTGGCGTCGCCGGTCTCGGCGGCGAACCCGACGATGGCCCGCATATTGGGCAGCTCCCCGTGCGCTCGCGCGCGGACCGTGCCGGCCAGTACGTCGTCGTTGCGCACCAGGTCGATGGTCGGGGCGTCGTCGGCATCGTTGGGACCCTTTTTGATCTTCGCGGCGGCAACACGCGCGGGCCGGAAGTCAGCGACCGCGGCCGCCATCACCAACACGTCGGCGGCGGGCGCGTGCTTGGACACCGCGTCGGCGAGCTGTTGCGCCGAGCTGATGTGCACCACCTCGACGCCGGCCGGGTCGATGAGCCCGACGGTGTGGCCGGCGATCAACGTGACCTCGGCGCCGCGCTGGGCGGCGACCCGTGCGACGGCGTAGCCCTGCTTCCCGGAGCTGCGGTTGCCGATGAAGCGAACCGGATCGATCGGCTCGCGGGTGCCGCCGGCGGTCACCAGGAGCTTGCGACCGGCCAGGTCGTAGGGCAGCGCGTCGCCGCGCTCGAGCAGCAGCTGGGCCAGCGTGGTGATCTCTTCGGCCTCGGGAAGCCGTCCTTTGCCGCTGTCCGCGCCGGTGAGCCGACCAAACGCCGGTTCCAGCACCACAGCGCCCCGACGGCGCAATGTCGCCACATTGTCGACGGTGGCCGGGTGTAACCACATCTCGGTGTGCATCGCCGGAGCGAACAGCACCGGACATCGCGCCGTGAGCAGCGTCGCGGTCAGCAGATCGTCGGCGCGGCCGTGAACCGCGCGGGCCAACAGGTCCGCGGTGGCCGGTGCCACCACGACCAGGTCAGCCTGCTGACCGAGCCGGACGTGCGGCACCTCGGGGACGTCGGTGAAGACGCCGGTATGCACCGGCTGCCCGGACAGGGCCTCGAACGTGGCGGCGCCGACGAAGCGCAGCGCGGATTCGGTCGGGATGACGCGGACCTCGTGGCCCGCCTCGGCGAGCTGCCGGACGACGGTGCACGCCTTGTAGGCGGCGATCCCACCGGAGACACCGACGACGATCCGCTTGCGATCCACCTACGCCGGCCCTTCCTCGTTGAAGCGGCTCTCAGACCTGATCACGGCGCCCGGCCCGTCCTGCTACTCGCCCTCGGTGTGCTCGAGCAGGTCGGCGTGGATCTCACGCATCGCGATCGAGAGCGGCTTTTCCTGCAGCCCCGGCTCGACCAGCGGGCCGACGTACTCGAGGATGCCCTCGCCGAGCTGGTTGTAGTAATCGTTGATCTGCCGCGCGCGCTTGGCCGCGTAGATCACCAGCGCGTACTTGCTGGACACGCGGTCGAGCAACTCATCGATGGGCGGGTTGGTGATGCCCAGCGGGGTGTCGTAGGCGCGCTGGCCGCCCGCCGAAGGATCGAATTGATCCACGGCGGTCAGCGACGCGTCGGACTGCGAAATACTCACGTAAGACTTTCTCCTGGCGCTCGGTTTCGTTGAAGAGCGGTTGACACAGCTGGAAACTTTGATTCTTGATCGCGTCGGACGAGGCGGCTCACGCCGCCCCAGGCGCGTTTCCCACCAGCAAGGATACCAATTCCGCGCACGCAGACTCCAATTGACTGTTGACCACGACCTGGTCGAAGTCGTCTTGAGCTGCCAGTTCCTCGCGGGCGGTCTCCAGGCGGCGCGCCATGGCCTCCGGCGTTTCGGTGCCACGCCCGCGCAGCCTGGCCTCCAGATCCGCCCAGCTGGGCGGTGCCAGGAACACGGTGATGGCCTCCGGCATGGCCTTTTTGATCGCCCTCGCGCCGGCCAGATCCACCTCGATGAGCACCGGAAATCCCGAACTGGTCGCGGCCCGGACCGGCGCCGCCGGGGTGCCCGATCGCTGCAGGCCACCGTGGATGTCGGCCCACTCCAGCAGGGCGCCCTCGTCGATGAGTTGCTGGAAACGGGCCGGACTGACGAAGTGGTAGTCGACGCCGTCGACCTCGCCCGGCCGCGGCGCCCGCGTCGTGGCCGAGACACTGAAATGCAGGTCCGGTACCCGCTCTCGCAGGCACCGGACCACTGTTGACTTTCCGACCGCTGAGGGACCGGACAGCACCACCACACGCCCCTTGCCGGATGGCTCAGCACGTGCGCGGTGCTCGGCGTCCGGTCCCTCGTCGACGTTCACCGGCGCCCCTGAGTGGGCGCGCCTATAGGCCAACTGGCCTGCATCGCCGCAGGTCGGCCGTGCTTGCTCGTCCGCCTTCTCCTCAGGCCTCTCGGCCTGCATCGTCGGCGAACTAGGCGGAGCCGAACTTTTCCAGCAGGGCCTTACGCTGACGGTCGCCCAGACCACGCAGCCGGCGGGTCGGAGCGATCTCCAGCTCGGTCATGATTTCCTGCGCCTTGACCTTGCCCACCTTCGGCAATGCCTCAAGCAGCGCCGACACCTTCATCTTGCCCAGGACTTCATCACTCTCGGCGTCCTTGAGCACCTGGGTCAGGTTGGTGCCACCGCGCTTGAGACGGTCTTTCAGCTCTGCTCGTGCTCGACGTGCGGCAGCCGCCTTCTCCAACGCGGCCGCGCGCTGCTCGTCGGTCAACTGGGGAAGGGCCACGATTCCTCCGTATCTAGATCAATCTCGTGTCTCTGCCGGGTGCTTGCCCCAGCGGAGACGACCGTACTCACGCTTCCTGACGAAATCTAACCCGGCCCCCTGGTTATGAGGTTAAATGCCCAGCTTGTGCCGCGCCCACACATGCTCTCAGGGGCATGCTTCGGCATCGCTGGGAGCGCCCGGATTCGGCACGTGCGCGGCTGCCGTGGCGCCGGCGCGGGAATCAGGATCATGGGCTCTAGCTGCGGTTTTACGCCTGCGCGGTGCGGTGTCGGCGGGCTGGTGGGAGACGGTGGCAATCGGCGCCGACGGATAGCCGCAGTGCCTCGTGCCGGGCATCACGATTTGCCGTGGCGTGTCGCGCGTGTCGCGGCGCGGACAAACCCCTGGTCGTCGGGCGGAAGTCGAGGGGGAAAGATTCCGACGCTGTTAACCGGAGCGCCGGCCGGCCCGCTATTGCGCGCCGAGATAGGCGACGGAGTCCAGCATCTGTTGGGCCGCCGCCCGCAAGTCCGAGACGCTCGGTCCGGCCCGCAGCACCTCGCGTGCCACCGCGGGCAGCAATTGGCCCGCAGCGGCCCCACCCAGGCCGGCCAGGGCCTCAGGACGGCCTCCCTGCACGCCGACGCCGGGGACCAGCACCGGCCCGCCCAGCGCACTGACGTCGGGCGCCTCGAAAACCGTCGCGCCCAGGACCACGCCGACATAGCCGGGCTCGTTCGGGTTCGACGACCGGTTGACCACCGCCGCCTGGTCGATGACCAGCTGGGACACCGTGCGCCCGTCGAAGGTGGCACGCTGCACGGTCGCGCCCTCCGGGTTGGAGCTCGCCGCCACCACGAACACCCCGCGATCGTGCGCCGCGGCGGTTTCCAGCAACGGGCGCAACGAGCCGAACCCCAGATACGGCGAGGCGGTCACGGCGTCGGCGGCCAGCGGTGAATCGCCGGCCCAGGCCGCGGCGTAGGCCGCCATCGTGGTGCCGATATCCCCGCGCTTGGCGTCGGCCAGCACCAGCACCCCGGCCGAGCGCAGCGCGGCGATCGTGCGTTCCAGCACCGCGTAGCCGGCCGAGCCGTACGACTCGAAGAAGGCCACCTGGGGCTTGACGACGGCGAAGCCGGAAAAGGCCTCCACACAGATGTCGCAGAACTTGGCCACACCGTCGGCGGTGGCGGGCAGCTCCCACGCCCGTAGCAGCTCGGGGTGCGGGTCGATGCCCAGACACAACGGCCCGCGCCGCGCCTTGGCCTCGGCCAACCGGACGCCAAACCCGGTCATCGAGTGTCCTTTTCGGTCGGGCTGCCGGGTCCGATCATGCTGTGCAGCTCCTGTAGTGAACGCACCCCGATGTCACCGCGGATGCCGGCCTCGATGCCCTGCACGGCGGCCGACGCACCCTGCACGGTCGTCACGCAGGGAATGTTGACCGACACTGCGACGGAACGGATTTCGTATCCGTCGATGCGTGGACCGGAGTTGCCGTACGGCGTGTTGATCACCATGTCGACCTCACCCGCCTTGATCGCGTCGACCGCCGACATCTCGGGGCGCCCCGGCTGCGGCGGTTCGAAGTGCTTGCGCACCTCGTCACAGGGAATGCCGTTGCGGCGCAACATCTCCGCGGTTCCTTCGGTGGCGAGCACCCGGAAGCCCAGATCGGCCAGCCGCTTGACGGGGAACACCAGCGATCGCTTGTCGCGGTTCGCGACCGACACGAAGATAGTGCCCTGGGCCGGCAGGGAGCCGTAGGCGGCGGTCTGGCTCTTGGCGAAGGCACTGCCGAAGTCGCGGTCGATGCCCATCACCTCGCCGGTGGATTTCATCTCCGGGCCCAGCAGCGAATCGATGGCCGACCCGTCGGCACGGCGGAACCGGTGGAAGGGCAACACCGCCTCCTTGACCGCGATCGGGGCGTACTGGGCGGCGTTGGCCCCGTCCCCGGTCGGCGCCAACATTCCCTCCTCCCGAAGCTGGGAGATGGTGGTGCCCAACATGATCCGGGCACACGCTTTGGCCAGCGGGATCGCGGTGGCCTTGGACACGAACGGCACGGTACGGCTGGCCCGCGGGTTGGCCTCCAGGACGTAGAGCACATCGTCCTTGAGGGCGTACTGCACGTTGAGCAATCCGACCACACCGATTCCGTGCGCGATGGCCTCGGTCGCCCGGCGGACCTTCTCGACGTCGCTGCGGCCCAGCGTGACCGGCGGCAGCGCACAAGCCGAATCGCCGGAGTGGATACCGGCCTCCTCGATGTGCTCCATGATGCCGCCGATGTACACCTCGGAGCCGTCACACAGTGCGTCGACGTCGATTTCGACCGCGTCCTCGAGGAAGCGGTCGACGAGCACCGGGTGCTCGGGAGACAACTGGGTGGCGCGGGTGATGTAGCTCTTCAGCGTCTCCTCGTCGTAGACGATCTCCATGCCGCGCCCGCCCAGCACGTAGGACGGCCGCACCAGCACCGGGTAGCCGATCTCGTCGGCGATCCGGCGGGCCTGCGCGAAAGTCGTTGCGGTGCCGTACTTCGGGGCCGGCAGTCCGGCCGCGGTCAGCACGTCGCCGAAGGCGCCGCGGTCCTCGGCCAGGTCGATGGCCTCCGGCGGGGTGCCCACAATCGGAACACCGGCATCGGCGAGCCGCTGAGCCAGCCCGAGCGGGGTCTGACCGCCGAGTTGCACGATGACGCCCACCACGCCCGGGCCGCCGCTGGCCGACTCCGCTTCGGCGCGGAACACCTCGAGGACATCCTCGAAGGTCAGCGGCTCGAAGTAGAGCCGGTCGGCGGTGTCGTAGTCGGTGGACACCGTCTCGGGGTTGCAGTTGACCATCACGGTTTCAAAACCAGCCTGGCTCAACGTGGTTGCCGCGTGCACACAGCTGTAGTCGAACTCGATGCCCTGCCCGATCCGGTTCGGCCCCGAGCCGAGGATCAGCACCTTGGGCTTTTCGGTCTGCGGGGTGACCTCGGTCTCGGCGGCCGGGTCGAGTTCGTAGCTGCTGTAGTGATACGGAGTCTTGGCCTCGAACTCGGCGGCGCAGGTGTCGACCGTCTTGTACACCGGGTGGATGCCCAGGCGCCCACGCAGCGAGCGCACGCCGCCTTCCCCGGCCAATTCCGGTCGCAGCGCCGCGATCTGGCGGTCTGACAACCCGCTGTGCTTGGCGCGGCGTAGCAGATCGGAGTCGAGCACCGGGGCGGCGGCCAGCTCCGCGCGCAGCGCCACCAGCTCGCCGATCTGCGCGACGAACCACGGGTCGACGCCGCTGGCCCCGGCAACCCGCTCCACCGAAGCACCCAGGCGCAACGCCAGCTCGATGTCATACAGCCGGCCCTCGGTCGGCGTCTGCAGCCGGGTCAGCACCTCCTCGACTTCGCCGTCCGGGCCCGAGGGGTCCGGGGTGGTCCAGAAGCCGGCCCGGTCGGTCTCCAGCGAGCGCATCACCTTGCCGAGCGCCTCGACGAAGTTGCGGCCCAACGACATCGCCTCGCCGACGGATTTCATCGTGGTGGTCAAGGTGGGGTCGGCGCCCGGGAACTTCTCGAAGGCGAACCGCGGCGCCTTGACCACGACATAGTCCAGGGTGGGCTCGAAGCAGGCGGGCGTTTCCTTGGTGATGTCGTTGACGATCTCGTCGAGGGTGTAGCCAATGGCCAGCTTGGCGGCGATCTTGGCAATCGGGAAGCCAGTGGCCTTGGAAGCCAGTGCGCTGGAACGGGATACCCGCGGGTTCATCTCGATGACGATCAGCCGGCCATCGGTCGGGTTGATCGCGAACTGGATGTTGCAGCCGCCGGTGTCGACGCCGACCTCACGCAGGATCGCGATACCCAGGTCGCGCATCCGCTGGTATTCCCGGTCGGTCAGCGTCATGGCCGGCGCGACGGTCACCGAATCCCCGGTGTGCACACCCATCGGGTCGACGTTCTCGATCGAGCACACCACCACGACGTTGTCGTTGCCGTCGCGCATCAGCTCGAGCTCGAATTCCTTCCAGCCGTAGATCGATTCCTCGATCAACACGTTGGCACTGGGGCTGGCGGCCAGGCCGGCGCCAGCCATCCGGTCGACCTCCTCGACCGAGCGCGCCATGCCCGAGCCCAGGCCGCCCATCGTGAAGCTGGGTCGCACGACGACCGGCAGACCGAGCTCCCCGACCGTCTCCCGGACCTCGTCCATCGTGAAACACACCCGGCTGCGCGCGGATTCACCGCCGACCTTGGCGACGATGTCTTTGAACATCTGCCGGTCCTCGCCACGCTGGATGGCGTCGAAGTCGGCACCGATCAGTTCGACGCCGTGGCGCTCCAGCGCCCCGTTCTCGTACAGCGCGACCGCGGTGTTCAGCGCGGTCTGCCCGCCCAGGGTCGCCAGCAGGGCGTCGATCTTGTTGCCGCGCGCGGCCTGCTGGACGATCACCTTCTCCACGAAGGCGGCGGTGATGGGTTCGACGTAGGTGTGGTCGGCGTACTCCGGGTCGGTCATGATCGTGGCCGGGTTGGAGTTCACCAGGCTGACTTGCAGGCCTTCGGCCCGCAGCACCCGGCATGCCTGGGTGCCCGAGTAGTCGAATTCGCAGGCTTGACCGATGACGATCGGCCCGGAGCCGATCACCAGCACGTGGTTGAGGTCGGTGCGACGTGGCACTAGCGGCCCCTTCCGCTGTCGTGGGAAGCCATCAGATCGGCGAATTGGTCGAAGAGATACTCCGCATCGTGCGGGCCGGCGGCGGCCTCCGGATGGTATTGCACCGAAAATGCCCGTCCATCAACCAGTTTGACACCTTCCACCACTCCGTCGTTGGCGCAGGTGTGGCTGACGATCGCCTGGCCGAACGGCGTGTCGAACCGCTGACCGGCCTCACCCTCGAGTGCGAAGCCGTGGTTTTGGGCGGTCACCGCTACCCGCCCGGTGGCATGGTCGATGACCGGGATGTTGATGCCCCGGTGGCCGAAGACCATTTTGTAGGTGGACAGACCGAGTGCCCGGCCCAAGATCTGATTGCCGAAACAGATGCCGAACAACGGGATTCCGGCGTTCAGCACCTCGCGGGTGAGGGCGACGACGTGGTCGGCGGTAGCCGGGTCACCGGGACCGTTGGACAAGAACACCCCGTCCGGCTTGATCTCGGCGATCTGGGAGAAGGTGGCCGACGCCGGCAACACGTGGCTGCGGATTCCGCGCCGGGCGAAGTTGCGTGGCGTGTTGGTCTTGATTCCCAGGTCCAGGGCGGCAACCGTAAATCGCTGCGGCCCTTCGGGTTCCACGACGTAGGCGCCCGGGGTGCTGACCTCGCCGGCGAGGTCGGCGCCAAGCATCGACTGCTGGTCGCGCACCCGCGCCAGCAACTCGTCCGGCTCGGCCAGCGCGTCACCGGAGAACACCCCGGCCTTCATCGAACCGCGGCTGCGCAGGTGGCGCACCACCGCCCGGGTGTCGATGCCGGCGATCCCCACGATGTGCTGGCGGATCAGCTCGTCCTCGAGCGTCGAAGTGGCCCGCCAGTTGGACGCGCGCGGCGACGGGTCGCGGACCGCGTAACCGGCAACCCAGATCTTGTCGCCCCGGCTTTCGGCGTCCTCGCCGTTCCACCCGGTGTTGCCGATCTGCGGCGCGGTGGCCACCACGATCTGCCGGTGATAACTGGGGTCGGTCAGCGTCTCCTGATAACCCGACATGCCCGTGGAAAACACGGCCTCCCCGAGGGTCTGGCCGATCTGGCCGAACGGCCAACCCGTGAAGACGCGACCGTCCTCGAGTACCAGTTGGGCTTTCACGCAGCCTCCTCAAGCCAGCCGTCGTATTCGTCGCGATTGCCCGCCCGGAACCCGGTGTCGATTTCGACGCCCGACGGCAGCCGCCAGCGGATGGCCAAGATCCCACTCCGGGCGGCAAGCTTGCCGGCCATCACGCGTTCGGTGCGCACCTCCGAAATCGCGGTCTGCGGAATCCAAATCGGATTGGCGCCGATGCGCTCCAGCAGGATCCCCTCGGGATAGCGGCTCAGCACCGCCTTGCTGCGATATCCGAGATCACCGGCCGTGACCCGCTCATTGGGTTCCGGGGCCAGTGTCGACCCGACATAGACGCCACGCAGTGTGGTACTCGCCGCGCCCACCTCGTCGGGCATATCGGGCAGGGTCCCGATCAGGTCCTGCTGGCGCTGCGCCCGCCGGCGCCAGCCCACCATCATCAGCTGGATGACCACCGCGATGACCACCACCAGCACAGCCGCGAAGATCAGCGACCCCACCAGCGTTGCAGAGTTCATGCCGGGCTCTTCCCATCCCGAGCGGTGATCTTTCCGCGCAGCAACGTGGCCGTCACGGTGGCGGGCAAGGTCATCGACTCGTAAGGAGTGTTGGCGGAGCGACTGGCCAGATCGCTGCCGGTGACGGTCCAGGTCGCGTCCGGGTCCACCACGGTCAGGTTGGCCGGCTCCCCCACCTCCAGCGGCCGGCCGTGATCGGGCAATCCGACTATGCGCGCCGGGTTTTCGCTCATCACCCGGGCGACCTCGCGCCAGCTGAGCAGCCCGGGCGCCACCATCGTCTGCACCACCACCGACAGCGCCGTCTGCAGCCCGAGCATGCCGGGGCGGGCCGCGGAGAACTCACAACACTTCTCGTGTTCGGCGTGCGGGGCATGATCGGTGGCCACACAGTCGATTACCCCATCGGCCAGCGCTTGACGCAACGCGATCGTGTCGGACGCCTCACGCAGCGGCGGATTCACCCGGTTCACCCCGTCGTAGCCGGCCAGCCGGGCGTCGTCGA
The DNA here is from genome assembly GCF_059812735.1 of Mycobacterium sp. NGS40. NCBI lineage: Bacteria > Bacillati > Actinomycetota > Actinomycetes > Mycobacteriales > Mycobacteriaceae > Mycobacterium > Mycobacterium sp. NGS40. Next base: position 82,304 of record NZ_JCALDG010000010.1, on the reverse strand, counting down.
GCAGCAGGTGATGCGGTGTCACCTCGGCGGTGATCGAAATGCCTTGGCCTTTAGCCCATTTCAGAAGCTCGACGGTGCCAGCGGTAGAGGCGTGGCAGACGTGCACCCGAGCCCCGGCGTCGCGGGCCAGCAGCGCGTCACGCGCGACGATCGATTCCTCGGCGGCCCTGGGCCATCCCGCGAGTCCGAGCCGGGCGGCCGCGGGCCCTTCGTGCGCCACCGCCCCGACGGTCAGCCGCGGCTCCTCGGCATGCTGGGCGATCAGCACGCCCAAGCCGGTGGCGTATTCCAGCGCGCGCCGCATGATCAGCGGATCGTGCACGCAGTTGCCGTCGTCGGAGAACATCCGCACCTGCGCGACACCGGCGGCCATCATGCCCATCTCGGTGAGCTCGGTTCCGGCCAGCCCGACGGTGACCGCGCCGACGGGGTGCACGTCCACCAGGCCGACCTGCTGGCCGCGATGCCAGACGTGGTCGGTGACCACCGGGCTGTCGGCCACCGGCGTCGTGTTCGCCATCGCGAACACCGCCGTGTATCCGCCTAAAGCTGCTGCCGCTGAACCTGTTTCGATATCCTCCGCGTATTCGCGACCGGGCTCGCGCAGGTGGGTGTGCAGGTCGACGAATCCCGGCAGCAACACATGATCCGTCGCGTCGATGACGTCGGCCGTGTCGGGGATCTCGAGTTTCGGTCCGATGTCGGCGATCTGACCGTCATCGACCAGCACGTCGACACGGTCACCTTCCCCGTACAACCGAACCCCACGGATCAGCACACTCATGCCGCGATGTCCTCCGCACCCACCAGCACATGGAACAGCACGGCCATCCGCACGTGCACGCCGTTGGAAACCTGTTGCAGCACCGCGGATTGCGACGAGTCCGCGACCGAGGACGCGATCTCCATGCCGCGCACCATCGGGCCGGGGTGCAGCACCACCGCGTGGCTTCCCAGCATGGTTTGGCGCCGGTCCGAAAGGCCATAGCGCACCGAGTATTCGCGCACCGACGGGAAGAACCCGCCGTTCATCCGCTCGGCCTGCACCCGCAGCATCAGCACGGCGTCGGCCGCGGGCAGCTCGGCGTCGAAGTCATAGGAGACGGTGGCCGGCCAGCCGTCGACACCGACCGGCAGCAGGGTCGGCGGCGCCACCAGCACCACCTCGGCGCCCAGCGTGGCCAGCAGCATCACGTTGGAGCGCGCGACCCGGCTGTGCAGGATGTCACCGACGATCACCACGCGCCGGCCCTCGATCTGGCCGAGCCGCTGGCGGATGGTCAGCGCGTCCAGCAGCGCCTGGGTCGGATGTTCGTGGGTGCCGTCGCCGGCGTTGATCACCGACGGGCCACCGTGTTCGCTGTTGGAGTGCGCGGTCCAGTCGGCCAGCAGGTGCGCCGCACCGGAGGCCGGGTGCCGGATGATCAGGGCGTCGGCACCTGCCGCGTGCAGCGTCAATGCGGTGTCGCGCAACGACTCCCCTTTACTCACCGACGACCCGGACGAGCTGACGTTGATCACGTCGGCGCTCATCCACTTCCCGGCCACCTCGAACGACACCCGGGTGCGGGTGGAGTTCTCGTAGAACATCGTGACGACGGTGCGCCCGCGCAGGGTGGGGAGTTTCTTGACCTCGCGCCCGACCAGCGCCTGTGCGAACCGGTCGGCGTCGTCCAGGATCGCGGTGGCCTCGTCGCGGCTGAGGTCGCCGGCGGCCAGCAGATGTCTGGTCATGACTCTCGCCTCATTCGGAGTCCCTCCCGATGACGACGCCGTCGCGGCCGTCGTGCTCGCGCAGCTGGACGTGCACGCTCTCGTTGCGCGCGGTCGGCACGTTCTTACCCACGTAGTCGGCGCGTATCGGCAGCTCGCGATGGCCGCGGTCGACCAGCACCGCCAGCTGTACGACTCGCGGTCTGCCGACGTCGCGCAACGCGTCCAGCGCGGAGCGCACCGAGCGGCCGGAATACAACACGTCGTCGACGAGAATCACCAGTGCGTCGTCGATGCCACCGGCGGGTATCGAGGTGACCTCCAGCGGCCGGGGCGGCTTGGTCATCAAATCGTCACGGTACAAAGTGATGTCGAGCCCGCCATGGCCGACCTCGACGCCGCAGAATTCGCCGATGTTGGCGGCCAGCCGCGCGGCCAGGCTCACCCCGCGGGTCGGGATTCCCAGCAGCACCACGCGAGGCGCGTCGGGACCATCCAGCGCGGTCTTTTCGATGATCTGGTGGGCGATACGGGAAATCGTTCGGCCGACGTCGGCCGCCGACATCAATTCGCGGCCGGATGCGGAATCACCCGCGGCACTCATGCGAAACCCTGACCTCCTTCTCCGCCTCTCCGGACGGATCGTTAAAGGATGTCGACTGTCGGGCAGCGTAGCATTTCGCGGCTCGCCCGACGACGGGGGACGCGCCCGGTGCTCCGGGGCCGCCCGTACTGACCCCGCTACTTCGCCGAAGCAAAAATGGCTATTCGCGCGGCGCCGAATATTCGCAATATCGAACAATGCACATCAATAGCGAACCTGTTGAATCTACGTACAACAGCGATAATTCGCAGCCCCTCAGGGCAATTCCAGCGGAATACATGGTTACCAATGATCGACAAGTAGTTTAAGCGGGCTAATCATTCGGCCCAGGGATTGTCGTGCGGCCGGCTGCCACGCCGTCATTCGCCGGGTTTAGCTGGGATTACCGGGTTTTGAAGCATGTGCGACACGGCCATGACAAGGGCCGATACGACCGGATTCCGGGGTCGATTTCATTGACGCGACGACGTGAATTCACCAAGAATTATCAGTTGCAAACCTTCCGCCCTAATGCAAAGATTCCTAGCGCAGGCGGGCAAACCCCCACCCTTGCCTGCTATTTCTTACATCCGAATAGGAGTTTCCATGCGCAGCGCGAGTTCGCGTGCTAATGAGCCGTGTCCCGCGGCATCGCTCGGTCCGATCGATTGTGCGCAGATCATTACTCCTGACGCGGTGCTGGGGGGCGGCGACGTCTCGTCGGCCGTTTCCGGCCGGCGCCCCGCGGCCGAGCGCATCGCACGGCGCGAATACCTGCGATCGGAATGCCTGCAGGGCGCGCGCCGGCGTGCACTGGCCGACGAGCTCTACAACATCTACAGCGAGACCCTGCACGGCCACACACCCGAAGAGATCGACGATTTGATCTTCGGCGCCGCCCGGGTTCGCCTTGCGCTGTTCTACGGGGCGCGCGGCGAACTCGCGGGTTGTGCATTTGCCGCGATCGACCGCATCGAGCACGCCGGCCGCACCCACGCCGTGCTGGGAGGCGGCGGATTCTTCCGATCGCACTATCGCGGCGGGCCGTCGGCCTCGCTGTTCTTCCTCGGCCAGGGCATCCGCGCCCGGCTGCGCGAACCGCACGTACCGCTGGCCTACCTGACCCGGGCCAGCACCCCGGCGGCCTACCGCCGGCTCGCCGTGACGATGCCGACGATTTACCCGAGTCGCAGGCGACAGACACCGGTCAACGTCGAGACGCTGGTGCGAGCACTGAGTCCGCGCCGGCACTACGTGCAGGTCAGCGAGAACCCGTGGGTGGTGCGGTCGGCCGCGCCCCATGACCCGTCGCGATTGCAGCGACTCGAACACGACCCCGATGTCCGCTTTTATCTCGACCTCAATCCCCGCTTCGCCCAAGGTGAATCGCTGCTGGTTTGGGTGCGGGCCGACATGGCGGATCTCGCCAGCGGATTCGCCCGGGCCCTGCGTGCGGTGACCCCCGTGAAGGTCACATGACCGGCATTCTTGGACGCATCTGGGTACCGATCGTCATGGTGGTCGTAATGGCGGTCGGCACCATCATCGTTTCCCGGCTGCACGGGGTTTTCGGCTCACATCAACACGAATCAGACAAGAGCAATGCCGACGCAATCGTCGCGTTCAATCCCAAGCACGTTGTCTACGAGATTTTCGGCCCGCCCGGCGCGACGGCAAGCATCCATTATCTGGATGCCGACGCGCAGCCGCAGGAGGTCGAAAACGCCGCGGTGCCATGGACGCTGCGCATCGATACCACGCTCAGTGCCGTGGTGGCCAACGTTGTGGCGCAGGGCGACAGCGCCAGCCTCGGATGCCGCATCACCGTCAATGGCGTTGTGCGCGACGAGCTTACGGTGAGATCGCACAACGCTGCGACCAGCTGCCTGGTGAAGTCCGCGTGAGCGAAGGCGGGCGGGTGGTTGCGGCCGGCCGGACAATCCGGTGGCTTGCGCTGCCGATCATCCTGTTCTGGGTGGCGTTGTGCGCCGTGCTCAACACGGCCACACCCCTGCTGTCGGAAGTCGCCGGAACACATGCGGTCTCCTACAGCGCCCACGACGCGCCGTCGCTGATCGCGATGAAGCGCATCGGCAAGAACTTTCAGCAGTTCAATTCGGACACCACGGCAATGGTGCTGCTGGAGGGCCGAGACAAGTTGGGCGACAGCGCGCATCGCTTCTACGACACGCTGATCGCCAAACTCTCCGAAGACCGGGCGCACGTCGAGCATGTGGAGAACTTCTGGGGCGACAGCCTGACCGCGGCGGGATCGCAGAGCGCCGACGGTAAAGCCGCCTATGTCCAGCTGTACCTGACCGGCGATCAAAGCAGCTCGGCGGCCAACGAATCCGTCGTCGCCGTCGAACGCATCGTGGACAGCGTGCCGCCACCGCCCGGGATCAAGGCCTACGTGACCGGCCCGGGTCCGCTCAATGGTGATACCCACACTTATGGCGACCGCAGCCTGGAAAAGATCACCCTGATCACCGTGGTCGTGATCGCTTTGATGCTGTTCATCGCGTATCGCTCGGTGACCACCGTGCTGTTCGTGCTGCTGACGGTGGGCGTTGAGTTGCTCACTGCCGAGGGCGTCATCGCCACCCTGGCCGACAACGACGTCATCGCCCTATCCACGTTCGCCGTGAATGTGCTTGTAGCACTTGCGATAGCGGCGTCAACGGACTACGTCATCTTCCTGATCGGACGCTACCAGGAGGCTCGAGCGGCCGGCATGGACCGAGAAGCCGCGTACTACGCCATGTTCCACGGAACCGCGCATGTGATCCTGGGGTCCGGGCTGACCGTCGCGGGGGCGATGTATTGCCTGAGTTTCACTCGGCTTCCGGTCTTCAACACTCTCGGGTGGCCGTGTTCGATCTCGGTCCTGGTGGTGATCGTCGCCTCGCTCACCCTGGCGCCCGCCGTCGTCGTCGTCGCCAGCCGATTCGGAACGTTCGATCCCAAACGTAATGTGAGCACCCGGCGTTGGCGCCGGATCGGCACCATCGTCGTCCGATGGCCCGGGCCGGTGCTCGTCGCGTCGATCCTGGTATCGCTGATCGGTCTGATCGCCCTGCCGAGCTATCAGACGGGCTACAACGGGCGCTATTACCTGCCGGCCGATACCCCGTCGAATATCGGCTTCCAGGCGTCGGACCGGCACTTCCCGGCGGCCCGCATGGAGCCCGAGCTGCTGATGATCGAGGCCGATCACGACCTGCGCAACCCGACGGACATGCTCGTCCTGGACCGGATCGCCCGCAGCATCTTCCACACGCCCGGTGTCGCGCGGGTGCAAGGCATTACCCGGCCGCTGGGCTCGCCGATCGACCACGCCTCGATCCCGTTCCAGATCAGCGCGCAAAGTGCCGTCACGATCGAGAACCTCAAGAATCTGCGGAATCGGGTGGCCGACATGTCCCGCATGACCAACGAGCTGCAGCACATGATCGATGTCTCGTTGCACATCCAGGACCTGACACGGCAGCTGGCGAACGTCACGCACGGCATGGCGGGCGACACCACACAGATGCGGGACACCACCGGTGAATTGCGGGATCACCTCTCCGATTTCGAGGACCTGTGGCGGCCGGTCCGAAGCTATTTCTATTGGGAGCGACACTGTTTCGACATCCCGCTGTGCTGGTCGCTGCGGTCGCTGTTCGACGGGGTCGACGGCATCGACCGGCTCAGCGAAGACGTCGGCAACCTGGCACACAACACCGATCAACTCGACAAGATCATGCCGCAGATGCTGGCGCAGATGCCCCCGCTGATCGCGGCGATGCAGACCGTCAAGGATCTCGCTCAGACAGCGACCAGCACCTTCTCCGGGTTGATCACCCAAATGGACGCGCTGACACGCAACACGACCGTGATGGGACAGGCCTTCGACGGCGCCAAGAACGACGACTTCTTCTACCTTCCACCCGAAGCGTTCGAAAATCCGGACTTCAAGCGGGGACTGAGCATGTTCCTGTCCCCCGATGGCAGCTCGGCGCGGTTCTTCATCACCCACAAGGGTGACCCCGCAGCGGCCGAGGGCATTTCACATATCGACGGCATCCGTCAGGCCGCGGACGAGGCCGTGAAGGGCACTCCCCTGGCGGCCGCCAACATCTATCTGACCGGCACGGCGTCCACCGACAAAGACGAGCGCGACGGGTCCATGTACGACCTCATGATCGCGGCCATCGCGTCACTGTGCCTGATCTTCATGATCATGCTGGCGATCACCGGAAGCGTGGTCGCCTCCGCCGTGATCGTGGGCACGGTCACGATCTCATTGGGCTCATCGTTCGGCCTGTCGGTGCTGATCTGGCAGCACATGCTGCACATGCCGCTGCACTGGCTGGTGCTCGCGATGGCCATCATCGTGATGCTGGCCGTCGGATCGGACTACAACCTGCTGCTGGCCGCGCGGTTCCGGGAAGAAATCGGCGCCGGGCTCAAGACGGGAATGATCCGCTCGATGGGCAGCACCGGGGGCGTCGTCACCACCGCCGGCCTGGTGTTCGCCTTCACGATGGGCGCGATGGGGACCAGCGATCTGCGCGTCGTCGGCCAAATCGGCACCACGATCATGATCGGGTTGTTGTTCGACACCCTGATCGTGCGCTCATTCATGATGCCGGCCGCGGCCACACTGCTGGGACGCTGGTTCTGGTGGCCCCGCCAGGTCCGCACCCACGCCGCGCCGCCTCCCGCTCGCCCCTTCGCGGTCGATCAGCGCCGCGCCGCCGAGTACGCCGCGAATGCACACACCGCCGGATGACGCTCGGCGGCTACCCGACGGTGCAGGGGTATTGCGCGTTGACCAGACAATTCGACGGCGGGGTGTAGGTACCGCTCAGCACGCCCCGGAAACCACCGGTGGCCGTACCGCCGGGTGCGATCTCGCGATCCCAATTCGCGGGGGTGACCACGAAGTGCGTGCCGGATTGGGTGACGGTGCTGTTCCACGCGTGCAAGACGGATTGGCCCGCCGGCATGTCGAAGTCAAGCCTCCAGTCGGCCATCGGCGACATGTTCGGGTTGGTGACGGTGAAGTGGGCGATGAAACCGGTCTGCCAGGTATGTTCCACCTGCAACGTGGCCATGGCCGCAGCCGCATGAGCCGCGGGGGTGACGGCGAGTCCGAGGCTGGCAACCAACACTGCCGACACGGCTGCGTGAAGCGCTGTGCGACAGCGCTTCACGTGATTGTTCAGTCCGGCCATAGCAGCCACACTAAGGCGCAAACCGGCGATACCGGCCCGCGCATCGCGGGGTAGCTGCAGCAACTTTGCGCAACCGCAACCGTTATGAAACTTTAGCCCCGACATGGCGGGCCGGGACGCGGCGCCCGGCTCGCCTTTTCCGGGGCCGACTCGCCGTGGGCGTGGCGATCGGTTCGCAGCTAATCTGACTCGCGTGAGTGACAACGCCGACGGGCCGGTCCGCCCGCTGATCGGATTCATCACCGGCGACAACGCGCCGCCGATCGTCCCGGCACCGGCGAGCCGGGCGTGGATGACGGCGCAGTCGGAGGCGGACAAGGGTTGGCCCAGTCGGTGTTTGCCGATGCTGATCGCCAACCAGAGCGGCTGGGAACTGCGCAATCCGTGTGCCTTCACGGCCACCTGGATAGCCCAAGAGGGTATGGACGTCATGATCGAGCCCGATCGCTACGTCGCCGATCAGTTCCTGCCCGCCGGCCATTTCGGCAACGGCATCTTCACCTGGCGTCTGCCGATGCTGTTTCGCACTCCCCCGGGCTACAACCTGTTGGTCCGCGGACCGGCGAACTATCCGAAAGACGGCGTGTGCGCGTTGGAGGGCGTCGTCGAAACCGACTGGGCCAGCGCCAGTTTCAGTATCAACTGGAAAATCACCCGCAAATCCATGCCGGTGCGATTCGAAGTCGACGAGCCGATCTGCATGATCGTCCCGCAGCGCCGCGGGGAGCTGGAAGAGTTCGCGCCCGAAATCCGGCCCATCGCAGCCGATCCAGAGCTGCAGCGCAAACACGAGTTGTTCCTTCGCGAACGTGATGCGGCAAAGCACGCCGAGCAATTGGCGCGCGTCGCCGCCGGTGAACGGGTGGACTGGCAGGGTGACTACACCCGGGGCACACACCGAGACGGAGAGCCCGGGGCGCCGGATCACCAGACCCGTCGCCGCCTTCGTCCCTTTGCGCTCCCACCCGGCGAGAAGCAGCAGTAGACCGCCGACAGCCGGTGTCATCCGGCGATGACCAGGCGTGACGCCGGTTTTGGGGAACTCCCAGGTTCCCCGTTTAGTCTGGCGCACGTGAGTGACACACCCAACGGCGGAACGCCTCGTCCGTTGATCGGGTTCATCACCCGTGACAACGCACCCCCGATTGGTCCGGCACCGATCAGCCGGGCGTGGATGCCCGAGATGTCCAAGACCCGGACCGGTTGGCCGAATCGGTGTCTGCCGATGCTGATCGCGAACCAAAGTGGTTGGGAGCTGCGCAATCCGTGCGCGTTCACCGCCACCTGGATGGGTCAGGACGACGGTGTGGACGTGATCATCGCACCCCATCAGCGCAACACCGGTCAGCTGCTGCCCACCAGCCACTTCGGCAACGGGATCCTAACCTGGCATCTGCCCATGCTGTTTCGCACTCCCCCCGGCTACAACCTGCTGGTCCGCGGACCGGCGAACTATCCGAAGGACGCCGTCTGCGCGCTGGAGGGCATCGTCGAAACCGACTGGACAAGCGCGAGTTTCAGCATGAGCTGGAAATTCACCCGCAAACTGATGCCGGTGCGATTCGAGGTCGACGAGCCGATCTGCATGATCGTCCCGCAACGGCGCGGCGAGCTCGAAGAATTCGCCCCCGAACTCAGGAGCATCGAGTCCGATGCCGAATTACACCGCAAGTATCAGGTGTTTCTCGGTTCCCGCAGCAAGGCAAAGCAAATGGAGCAACTGACGCGGCTCAACGCGGGCGAACAAGTCCAGTGGCAGGGCGACTACACCCGGGGCAGACATACCGACGGTGACGCCGGGCCACCGGATCACCAGACGCGCCGTCACCTTCGTTCCTTTGTTCGGCCCCAACATGCGGAGCACCAACAGGGGGCCCGCGACCAACGCGCGCAGAACGGCTAACCGGGCGCGGGCTACCCTGACCGGGTGAATCTCGATGGCAACCAGGCCTCCATTCGCGAGGCGTGCGACGCCGGCCTGCTCGCCGGTGCGGTGACGGTGGTATGGCAGCACGGAGAAGTCCTGCAGGTCAACGAGATCGGCTACCGGGATGTCGACGCCGGCTTGCCGATGCAGCGAGACACACTGTTTCGCATCGCGTCGATGACCAAACCGGTCACGGTCGCCGCGATCATGAGCATGGTCGACGAGGGCAAGCTGACGCTCAAAGACCCGATCACGCACTGGGTACCCGAGTTGGCCGACCTGCGGGTGCTCGACGACCCGCGCGGTCCGCTGGACCGCACGCACCCCGTCAACCGGGCGATCCTGATCGAGGACCTGCTGACCCATACCAGCGGACTGGCCTACGGTTTCTCGGTATCCGGGCCCATCTCGCGGGCCTACCAGCGGCTGCCGTTCAATCAGGGTCCGGACGTGTGGGTCAGCGAGCTGGCCAAGCTCCCGCTGGTGCATCAGCCCGGCGAACGGATGACCTACAGCCACTCCATCGACCTGCTCGGCGTCATCGCGGCGCGCATCGAGGGCAAACCGTTCGACCAGGTCCTCGACGAACGGGTGCTGGGCCCGGTCGGCATGCCCGACACCGGGTTCTCGGTGTCCCCGGAAGGCCGCCGCCGGGCGGCGACGATGTACCGGCTCGACGGACAGAGCCGGCTGCACCATGACGTGATGGGGCCGCCGCACATCACGCCGCCCAGCTTCCCCAACGCCGGCGGCGGATTGTTGTCGACGGCCGACGACTACCTCCGATTCGTGCGGATGCTGCTGGGCGACGGGACGGTCGACGGCGAGCGGGTCCTGTCCGGAGAATCGGTGCGTCTCATGCGGACCGACCGGCTCACCGACGAGCACAAGCGGCACAACTTCCTGGGCGCGCCGTACTGGGTCGGCCGCGGGTTCGGGCTCAACCTGTCGGTGGTGACCGATCCGGCCAAGAGCGCCGCGCTGTTCGGGCCGGGCGGGCTCGGGACGTTCAGCTGGCCCGGTGCGTACGGGACGTGGTGGCAGGCCGACCCGGCCGCGGATCTGGTTCTGCTGTATCTGGTCCAGAACATGCCCGACATGTCAGCGGACGTCGCGGCGGCCGTGGCCGGCAACACCACGCTCGCGAAACTGCAAGCGGTACAACCCAAATTCGTCCGCCGCACCTATCAAGCGCTCAACCTTTAGCACCGTGGCCGACCACCCGCCCGATCGCATCGTCGGCCCGCGGCTCGTGCTGCGGCTCCCCACGCTCGCGGACGCCGGTGCGCTGTACCAACGGGTCGCCCGCGATCGCGCGGTCACGAAATATCTGCTGTGGTCCCCACATCGCGACGTGGCGACCACGCGGCGAGTGATCGCCGAGAAGCTCAACGCCACTGACGAAGAGCGAACCTGGGCCGTCGAGCTGCGGCACAGCGGTGAGGTCATCGGGCTGACCAGCTGCCGGCGCTCGGCGCCCGACGCGGTCGAGATCGGCTACTGCCTCGGCCGGAAATGGTGGGGCAAGGGTCTGATGTCCGAGGTGCTGGACATGGTGCTGACCGCGCTGCGCGCCGACCCCGAGCTGCTGCGCGTCTGGGCGACCTGCGCCGTCGACAATCTGCGGTCGGCGCAATTGCTGGAGCGAGCCGGGTTCGCGCTCGAGGCCCGGCTGGAACGCCACGCCGTCTACCCCACGATCGGACCCGAGCCGCGGGACGCCCTGCTCTACGGCATGGCCTTGCGCTGAGCGTGCGACGTGCCCGACTACGTGTTCTCCAACGCCCGGCGTGCATAGGCCCGCACGTCGGCGTCGCTGTCTTTGAGGGCGATGCCGAGCGCGTCACGGGCCGCGGCCTGATCGGCCCAGCGGGTCAGGCTGAGAACGGCCGCTTTGCGCACGTCGAGGTGCGCATCGGCGAGCGCATCGGCCAGTCTGGGAACTGCGAGTTCGGTCGCGGCACCCTTGAGCGCACGCGCCGCACCCTCGCGGATCTGCCACGCCGGCGCCTGCAATGCGCGCTGGACAGCCTCGAAATCATCTTCGCTGCAACCTAATTCACCGAGGGCCGCGAGTGCGGCCGCGCGCACCAACGGGTCGGCATCGACGATCAATGCGCTGACCGCCGCGCCGCCGGCGCGCAACGTGGCCAAGCCGGCTGCCGCGGCGATGCGGACCTCGCGGCTCTCGTCGCGGGTGGCCGCCTGGACCCCGTCGACGTCGTCGACCGAAACCAGCGCCCGCACCGCCTCGATCCGCACCCGGTGGTCGGAATCGTCGAGCGCGCGGCGGTATTGGCCGGCCGCACCGGCGCGGCGCGCGGACAGCAGGTAGACCGCGGCCGCCCGCACCACGGTGTCCTGGGACCGCAGATAGGGCTCGGCACCGCCCGGATCGGGCAGTACCTCGACCAGTTCGCGGATCGCCTCGGCGCTGGTGCGGCGCACCCCGGGGTCGGCGTCGTCGAGCGCGGCAAACAGCGCGGGCGCATAGCCGTCGGGAATGTACTCGGTCAGCGTCGCCACGGCGGTGCGGCGCACCCCGGGATCAGCGTCGGCCAGATACGGCTGCAGATCGGCGATCGTCGGTTCCTCGAGGGCGAGCACCTCGGCGATCCGTGGTGAGGGCGGATCGAATGTGGTTGCCGCCGTTTCGATTCGCGAACCCGCAGCGGCCGGGGCCTTGCCGCCGACCAGCGGCGGCTGCGCCACCGCATGCACCGTCTGATCCACCGGCGGCAGACCGTCCAGCTCAGGGACCGACACCAGGTAAGGGGCCACGGGACGCTTGAGGAACCGCATCTGTCCGTCGGGACCCTTGTGCAGGTTCAGGTGATAGCCCCACTCGCTGTCGTCGCGAACCGGCATGTCGGCGCGTTCGTGGTAAAGACCCCAACGGGATTCGGTCCGGGTCAACGAGGATCGCGCGGCCATCTCGGCGCAGTCCCGGATGAACGACACCTCGACCGCGCGCATCAGCTCGTGCGGAGTGCGGGCCCCCATCGCGGCGATCTCGTCATGCATCCGGTCGAAGGTGCGCACCGCGATCGACAGCTTGGCCGCCGTCTTCGGCGGGGCCACATAGTCGTTGACGAAGCGTCGCAGCTTGTACTCCACCTGTGGCTGCGGCGGCCCGTCCGGGTGTCGCAGCGGCCGGTAGATCAGCTCGTGTGCCTCTTTGAGTTGATCCTCCGGGAGTTGCTGTGGCGCAGCCACTTCCGAGCGCTTCGAGGCGGCGTGCGTGCCGGCGAGGTCGCCGAACACGAAAGCCCCGATCATGTAGTTGTGCGGGACACACGCCAGGTCGCCCGCGGCGTACAGCCCCGGCACCGTGGTCCGGGCGTGTTCGTCGACCCAGACTCCGGACGCGGAATGCCCACTGCACAAACCGATTTCGGAGATATGCATCTCGATGTCGTGGGTGCGATAGTCGTGACCGCGGTTGGCGTGGAACGTGCCACGGGTGGGCCGCTCGGTGGTGTGCAGGATGTTTTCCAGCGCGGTGAGCGTCTCGTCCGGCAGGTGGGACACCTTGAGGTAGATCGGCCCGCGTGCGGAGTCGATTTCACTCTTGACCTCGGACATCATCTGCCCCGACCAGTAATCGGAGTCGACGAACCGCTCACCGTCCGCGTTGACCTGGTAGCCGCCGAACGGGTTAGCGACATACGCACAGGCCGGGCCGTTGTAGTCCTTGATCAACGGGTTGACTTGGAAACACTCGATGCCGGACAGTTCGGCGCCCGCGTGGTAGGCCATGGCGTACCCGTCGCCGGCGTTGGTCGGGTTCTCGTAGGTGCCGTACAGGTAGCCGGACGCGGGCAGCCCGAGCCGGCCGCATGCCCCGGTCGACAGGATCACCGCCTTAGCGCCGATCGCGACGAATTCGCCGGTGCGCGTGTTCAATGCCGCCGCCCCGACGGCACGGCCGCCGTCGACGAGCACCCGCACCGGCATCAGGCGGTTCTCGATCCGGATCTTCTCGCGCATCGACCGTTGCCGCAGTACCCGGTACAGCGCCTTTTTGACGTCCTTGCCCTCGGGCATCGGCAACACGTAGGAACCCGAACGGTGCACCCGGCGCACCGCGTACTCGCCGTGCTCGTCCTTCTCGAACTTCACCCCGTAGCGCTCGAGTCGCTGCACCATCGCGAACCCGCGGCTGGCCGTCTGATAGATGGTGCGCTGGTTGACGATTCCGTCGTTGGCACGGGTGATCTCCGCGACGTAGTCCTCCGGCTCGGCCTTGCCCGGGATGACGGCGTTGTTGACCCCGTCCATGCCCATCGCCAGCGCGCCGGAGTGCCGCACGTGGGCCTTCTCCAGCAGCAGGACCTGCGCGCCGTTCTCGGCGGCCGACAGTGCCGCCATCGTTCCGGCCGTCCCGCCGCCGATGACCAGCACGTCACAGTCCAGGCGCAGCGGCGTCATGTCTGGAATCTCCATCATGCCGCCACCGCCGAATGATCCAGGGCGGCAATCACTTCGGCACGCAGTGCAGTGCGCTGCTGATCGACTCGCGGGTCCGGCACGTCGATCAGGGCACGCAGCGGCTGACCGGCCTTGCCCAGCACGGCGATGCGGTCACCCAGCAGCAGCGCCTCGTCGACGTCGTGGGTGACGAAGACGATCGTGGTCGGATGTGCGCTCCAGGTGTCGATCAGCAGCCGCTGCATGGCCGTACGGGTTTGGGTGTCCAGCGCGCCGAACGGCTCGTCCATCATCACCGCGCGCGGCGTCCCCGCCAGGCCGCGGGCCAGCTGGACCCGCTGTCGCATGCCGCCGGACAGACTCTTGGGCAGGTAGTCGCCGAAGCCGGTGAGGCCGAGTTCGGCGATCCAGCGGTCGGCCTCCGCGCGGCGCCCGGATCGCGGCGCACCCCGAAGCCGCAGGGCCAACTCGATGTTGGACCGCACGGTGCGCCACGGCAGCAGGGCGTTGTCCTGGAACACCATCCCGCGGTCGCCGGACGTCGTGGTCACGTCGGCGCCGTCGGCCAACACACGGCCGGCGTCGGGGCGCAGCAGGCCCGCCAGCGCACGCAGCACCGTCGACTTGCCGCATCCCGAGGGACCGGTCAGCACCAGGATCTCACCCGGGCGCACCGACAGGCTCAGCCCGTCGATCACCGGATCTCCGGTGTAGGACAAGCGAACTCGATCCAGTTCGAGACTCATACCGACGTTTTCTAGGGTCATCGCCTGCTCTCCTCCTGGGCGCGCGGCAGCCAGCTGGTCACCCGGCGGCCGACGACTTCGACTGCGGCGGCTGTGGCGAACCCGAGCACACCGATGGTGATGATGCCGACGAACACCTGCGGGTAGGCCAGCACGGTGTAGTCCTGCCAGGTGCGATAGCCGATGCCGAGGCGGCCGGAGATCATCTCGGCGGAGATCACGCAGATCCACGCCACCCCCATGCCGACCGACAAGCCGCCGAACACGCCCGGCAGGATGCCCGGCAACACCACCTGTTTCAGCACGTCCCACCGGTTGCCACCGAGGGTGCGCACCGAGTCTTCCCACAGCGTGGGCAACGCCCGGACCGCATGCCGGGTGCTGACCATGATCGGAAAGTAGGCCGCGAGGAAGGTGATGAACACGATCCCGGCCTCGTCGGTCGGGAACAGCAGGATCGCCACCGGAACCATCGCGATCGCGGGGATGGGCCTGGCCAATTCGGCCAGTGGACCAAAGGTGTTGGCGAACAACCGGGAACGGCCCAGCAGCACGCCCGTCGCGACACCGATCACCGCGGCCAGCCCGAAACCGGTCAGAATGCGGATCAGCGACTGCGCCAGGTCGAGCCAGTACTCGTAGGTTCCGAGCCGGCGCCCCAGCGCATGGACGATCTCGGTGACGGTGGGCAGCGTGTCGAATCGCAGCAGCAGCCGCACCTTGTCGGCGGTGAGCAGCTGCCACAACCCGATCGCGGCGGCGACCGAGACGAGCCGCAGCAGCCGCCACTGCCAGGGCGACGTGACGCGCCGCGGGGTGCCGGCCGCCGGGACCACGTCGGCGACGTGGCCGGTGACCGGTGCGGCCGGATCGCCGGTCAGGAAAGCAGTCATACCGAACCTCCAAGGGCCTGTTGGTAGTTCACGATGGCGCCGCCGGGATGGGCGGTGAGATAGCGATGCGCGCCGGCCGGGGTTCCGAACGGCAGGTAGTTCGGGCCGTCTTGCACCCAGACTGCCTTGTCGGCGAACCACCGGGTGCCCAGCTCGGCGTCGGGGACATAGGCGGCACGGACCTTGGCACCGTGCGCGGTCGCGTTCCGCACGGCCCGCAGCAGGCTGCTCGGATTGGCCAGTGTGTGGGTGGTATCGGTTCCGTCCAGCCACAGTTCGCTGGCCTGCGCGGGGTCCCCAGTGAGCAGGGATGGGTTGGCGGTCACGGCCGCAGTCGCGTCGTAGTTGCGGCCGCGTGCGCCGAACACGGCACGCAGCGGCGCGTCCTGGACGAAGCCCGCCACGTCGAGATCGGCGAAGTCGCCGATCGACTTCAGGTATGGCACATCGTTTTTCAGCGCTTCGACCAGTGGCGGTTTGAGGGTGGTGTCGAATGACGTGCCGCCGGGGCCGTTGTAGAGGTACACCACTTCCTGCGGCAACCCGCTGGCCTGGGCGACGATGCGGGCCGCCTCCAGTGGCTTCTGGTTGAGGAAGTCGGTGGCATCCAATTGCGCTTGCAGGAACGCGCCCAGCACCTCCGGATGCGACGCCGCATAGGCTCGGCGCACCACCACGCCGTGCAGGGTGGGCAGGTTCAGCTCGGCGCCGTCGTACAGCAGTTTGGCCTTGCCCTGGTACACCAATAGCCCGGGCCAGGCAACGAACTGCGAAAGACCCTGTACCTGGCCGGATTCCAGTGCAGAAGCGCCGATCTGCGGCTGCTGGTTGAGCACCTCGACGCCCTTGATGCCGCCCCTGTCCAGGGCCCGCACCAACGTGCCGTGGCCTGCCGATCCGACGCTGGCCGAGACCTTGGAGCCGGCCAGGTCGTTCAACGTGGCGGCCGGCGAACCGGGCGCCACCACAACCATGTTCAGTGCGCCCTTGGGGTTATAACCGGTGATCGAGACGATTTCGGTTTTCGCCAGCGGATTGGTCTGCGTCTTGGAGCCGTTGATCAGCATGGGGTAATCCCCCATCGAGCCGATGTCGATCTTCTCGGCCAGCATCTGAGCGGTGATCGGGGCACCGGTGTCGTAATCCTGCCACCGGACCGCGTATTTGGTGCCGGTGCGGGCGGTGATGTCGGCGAGCCGATGTTCCAGGTAGCCCTGGGCGCGTAGCAATGTTCCGGCGGTCACGGTGTTGATGGTCTTGGACTGGTAACCGATGACGACGTTGACCACACCGGAGGACGCCGAGAATGATTCCAGCGAGCAGCCGGACACGGCCATGATGATCACGGCCGCTACCGACAACAGCGCAAAGGCGTGTCGTTTCATGAAAGATCCTGGGCTGTAGGTTATTTCAGCGAAGTAGACAGGGCATATTGACCGTGACGGCTCCGGTCGGGCAACGGGCGGCGCAGGGGCCGCAGTACCAGCATTCGTCGACGTGCATGTACGCCTTGTTGGTATCCGGGTTGATGGCGAGCGCGTCGAGCGGACAGACGTCGACGCAGAGGGTACAGCCGTCGATACACAGCGACTCGTCGATCGTGACCGGCACGTCGACTCGGTTGTTGTTGACCAAGGTCATGGCTTACTCCTTACTAGGTGGCCGCGCATGGTGATTCGATCGCCGCGCATCCGGATGTACTCGAGGTCGACGGGCCTGCCGTCGGCAAGGCTGGTGAGGCGCTCGAGCATCAGCAGCGCCGAGCCGTCGGGCACGTGCAGGGTGGCCGCGGAGTGGGCGTCGGCCGGGATCGCCTCCAGAGCCAGCGATGCCGAGCCCAGCCGGCACCCGCTCACCTGCTCGATCAGCGCGAAAAGGTCTTGCTGTTCTAGGGGGTTTTCCAGCGGGTGGTCCAGGATCTGGGTTCCGATATCCGGGGTCAGGTAGGTCAGGTCGAGACTGAGCGGCAGGTCGCCGAGGTAACGCAATCGCTCGATGAACACCGCCTGCTGACCGGGTCCGAGTTGGAGCCGGCTGGCCACTGCAGGCGGCGCCACCACCAGCATGGCGGCGCGCACCTCGTTGCGGACTTCGCCGATGTGCTTGAAGGTTTCCTTCAGCCCCAGCAGCGAGTCGATCCGGTGGTCGTACTTGCGTTGTGCGACATGGGTGCCAACCTTGGGCCCACGGTCGATCAGGCCCTCGTGCTTGAGGATGCCCAGGGCCTCGCGGATCGTGTTGCGGGACACCGTGAATTCGGCTGCCAGTTGGCTTTCGGCGGGCAGACCGTCCGGATAGGCGGCGGCGTGAATCTGCTGACGCAACACGTCGGCGACCCGGCGGGCACGGTCGGCCCGGGGTCCGCGAATGGGTATCGCCTCGGCCACGCCGCCACGCTAATGCAGCTCAGGGGCATTTTTGGGGCCGGGGATCCGGGCCTGACCGGCGGCCGCGAGTATTGCGCCGGTTCACATTCGGCCACGACCAGCTAAAACCCAGAGCCCTTCGACTATTACGCCACCTACGGAAACGCGGTGCCTTTGTGATCGCGGTGAGCCGAACTTTCACCCCGGGTGCGGCGTCGCGCCGCGCGGGACACGACGTTTTGCCCGCCTCCGAGCGACAACACCGAGGATGTCGGAGTGCAATGGGACAGTTCGGAGAATCACGAGCAACTCTTTACGACTCAGCGGAATTGAACTCCGCTATGTGCTCACGTGGCAGCTGGCCCTGCACGGTGCGGCGACAATCCCCGATTTGATCCAGGCGCTGGCGCACCACAACTTTGACGCCGGCGAGCGCCCGTCGAAGTCCATTTCCGACGCGTTGCGTTGGGAGATCCGCTATGTGCGAGTCGTGCGATTGGCCCGCGGCCGGTACGGGCCTGGCTGGATGCCGCGCGGCACCGAGCATCGAATCCATCAACGCGTGCTCGCACTACGCGCACGGGCAGAGTCGCTCAGAGGCGGGCAAATCGTCGGGTCGTTGATCGCTTAGCCCCGGCGACCGTGCGGCCGCATCAAACGTCAGGCGTCTTCGGTGACGGCCCGCTGGATGCGATCACCGTTGCGCGCGCCGTTGAGAACCGACGTGTCCGCGGGCAGTTCGAACGACGGGTACGCGGTGCCCACCGCGGCCGACGCCGCGCTGCGCTGCGCCTCCAGCCGGTCCAATGCCTCCGCGGTGAACACCGACAGCCCGAGATCCGGGTTGTAGCCGTGGATTTCCTTCACGTCGAGCTGCGCCAGGAAATACAGGATCTCCTTGGAGACGACCTGCCCTGGAACCAGCACCGGGAAACCGGGCGGGTAGGGCACCACGAACGTGGTGGACACCAGTTTGCGGCCCTCGGCGATCCGCCGACCGGCGCTGCCGATCTGCACGTACTCGCGATCGGACTCCTCGTAGCCGGCGTAGAACGCCGCCCGCATGTCACCGAACGCACAGGCATCCACCGGGCGGAACGCGATATCGAATTCGCTGAAGTCGGGCAGGTGTGGCAGATCCTCGGTGATCTCCTCGACGCGGCGCTGGTGCAGCGTCCAGTCGGCCACACTGGCCAGCTCCCGCTCCCGATCGAGGTCGGTGGCGACCCGGCGCAGCACGTCGAGCAGGTGATGCACGCTCGACCAGGTGACACCGATCGTGAAGATCAGCAGCACGCTGTTGATCGACGTCTTGTTGATCTGGATCCCGAACCGGTCCATCAGGATCTTCTCGCGGAAGTCGTACCCGTTCATCCCGGTGTTGCCCAGGAACAGGGTGACGCGCGTCGGATCCAGCACGAACTGATCGGACCGCCAGGCTTCGTTCCACTCGGCCAGCGCGCCCTGCCGGACTTCGCGGTACGAGCTGACCGCCGACGCCCGGAACTCCTCGGGCACCAGGTCGGCTTCGTCGAGGATGCGGAACCACTTGCTGATCAGCCGGTCCTTGCGGACGCGGTGCCGGAACACCAGTGCCATGTCGTAGGTCTGGCGGACCAACTGGAATCCCTCGATGTCGACCTGCCGGCGCGCCAGGTCCAGCGAGGCCAGCAGTTGCTGGTTGGGCGAGGTCGAGGTGTGCGTCAAGAACGCCTCACCGAACGCGTCGCGAGCGCGCGAATTGAAGTCGCGGTCGCGCACATGGATCATCGACGCCTGCCGGAACGCTGAGAGCGACTTGTGCGTGGAGTGCGTCGCGTACACCCGCACCCGCGCCTTGGCCGGGTCGGGCAGCAGCCGGTGGTTGACCCACTCCGACCGGGGGATCCCCTCCATCTTCGCGGCCCAATCACGGTATTCCGCAGCGTATTCCGGCGATGCCAGCATCTGCTCCAAGCGGTCCGCCGCCACCATCGCGGTGCGTTGCCGGGCCCACGGAACGGCCGTCGCGAACGCGTACCACGCCTCGTCCCACAGGAAGCAGATGTCCGGCTTGATCGCCAGCACCTCCTCCATCACCCGCAGCGGGTTGTACACGACGCCGTCGAAGATGCAGTTGGTCACCAACAGCATGCGCACCTTGTCCAGCTGGCCGGCCGCCTCCAGGTCCAGCAGCGCCTTCTTGATCGTGTCCAGCGGCACCGCCCCGTAGATCGCGAACTGCGGCAGTGGATAAGCATCGAGATACAGCGGGTAGGCGCCGGCCAGCACCAGGCCGTAGTGGTGCGACTTGTGGCAGTTGCGGTCGATCAGCACGATGTCGCCCGGCCGGGTCAGCGACTGCACCACAATCTTGTTGGCCGTCGACGTCCCGTTGGTGACGAAGTAGGTCTGGTTGGAGTGCCAGGTGCGTGCGGCCTTGTCCATCGCCTTCTTGATATTGCCGTGCGGGTCCAGCAGCGAGTCCAGGCCGCCCGACGTGGTCGAGGTCTCGGCCATGAAGATGTTGCGGCCGTAGAACTCCCCCATGTCCTGCAGTGACCGGGAATTGAAGATGCTGGCGCCGCGGGCGACGGGCAGCGCGTGGAATTGCCCGACCGGCGAATCCGCGTACGCCCGCAAAGCATCGAAAAATGGTGTGGCGAAACGATTTCGGAGTCCGGCCAGTATCGTGCTGTGCAGATCGGTGACGTCGTTGAGCCGGTAGAACGTCCGGTCATAGACGTCGTGTTCCTCGTCGTTGCCCGCCGCGATCGACTCGTCGGTGAGCAGATAAAGGTCGATGTGCGGCCGCAATTCACGGATCCAGTCGCCACATTCGATGCAGTCGCTGCCGCTGTCGCGTCCGACCGCGTCGTCGGTGGCGCCCAGCAGGGTGTTCATCAACGGCACCCGGTCACGCGAACGCAGTGCCACGTCGTGGCGGATGATCGCGGCCTGAATCTCGCCGTTCAGCGCGACGGCGGTGATGGCGTCTTCGACGCTGGGCACCACCAGCAGCTCGAATTGCACGTCGTCGGACGGGCAGCGCAACGCCCGCAGGGCTTCGGCCAGGCAGTCGGGTCCGGTATTCGGCGAGTCGTCGGCGAGCAACACGGTGTAGAACTGCTGCTGCTTGGCCTGGGCCACCAACTCTTGGTCGGCCAGCGGGGTGGAAGTGTCGAAAAGTGCTGTGCGGTCGCCGTATTCGCTGAGCAGACGCACCGCCAGCGACACCTCCTCGGCCAGCCGCACCGTGGACAGGCCGTCGAGGTGGGAACGATAGGTCGCCAGATTGTCCGCCCCGGGATACAGCCAGTACCGCTCGTAGGCGCCGAGGCGGTCCATCAGCCGCCTGACCTTCGCCACCTCGTGCGTCTTGTCCAGCCCGGCCAGGTCCACCTCGGCGAGATGACGGCATGCGTCGTCGAGCAGGTTCCAGGTGTCGATGCGGGTATACGACGGATTGGCCACTGCCGCCAGCGCGGAGACCCGCAGCCGTCGCGTGTAGGCACTGTAGGGATTCATGTCGTCACCTGTTCTGTGATGGTGTCCGATACTCGGCTACCGCAGTGAATATTTCCCGACACCGACCTAAACGACTCGTACGAATCAGCGCGCGTCCTCATTGTTATCCGGTCTGGCCTGCGTGCGCGATCTTTTCGCTCAGCATCGCCGTTGTTCGGTCAGCGCTCGCTTTCGTCGCTGTCGACGACTCGCCGCCGAGGCAGCTCCCACCGTCGCACCGGCAGATCGCCGACGTCGCTGAGCGAGCGCACCACCGCCTGAGTGAGACCCATGATCGCGGCCATCACCGGCAATAGCGGCTGCAGCGGCCTGGCCGCCGCTCGCACCGTGCTGATGCGGCGGGCGACGATCAGCCGCTCGATCGAGTGGTACAGCCAGGCGCCCACGCCCAGCGCGTAGATCGAGAGCGCCGAGGCGACGATGGTCCACCCGTACGCGGCACAGATCACCGCACCCAGCACCACCGTCGCGGCCAGGAAGGCGGCGACGAACACGCGGAGTTCCAGCCGGGTCACGTTTCCTGGCTGCCCCGCATGGCCTTGGCCGCGGCCCGGATCTGCGGCGTCACCAGCATGACCTGGCCCAGGACGCCGTTGACGAAGCCCGGCGATTCGTCGGTGGACAGCTCCTTGGCCAGTTGCACGGCCTCGTCGACCGCGACCGGCTCCGGCACGTCGTCGGCATACAGCAGCTCCCACACCGCAACTCGCAGGATCGCGCGGTCGACGGCGGGCAGCCGGTCCAGCGTCCAGCCCTGCAGGTGGGTGCTGATCAGGTCATCGATGTGGGCGAACTGGTCGCCGACGCCGTGCGCGACCGCGACCGTGTACGGGTGCAGCGCCTTGACGTCGGGGTTGGCTTGCGCCAGCGCGATCCGGGCCTCGGCCACCTCGACCGGGGTCAGGCCGCGGGAATCGGCTTCGAACAGCAAGTCCACCGCGCGCTTACGGGCGTGGTGGCGTCCTTTGGCAGGCCTCGGCGATTTACCGTCCGGCATGGTCAGGCGTTGACCCGACCCAGGTAGCTGCCGTCGCGCGAATCCACCTTGAGCTTGTCGCCGGTGTTGATGAACAACGGCACCTGCAGTTCCGCGCCGGTCTCCACGGTCGCGGGCTTGGTGCCGGCGCTGGACCGGTCGCCCTGCAGGCCCGGCTCGGTGTGGGTGACGACGAGTTCGACCGACACCGGCAGCTCGAGGTACAGGGGTGCGCCGTTGTGGAAGGCCACCTGCACCGGCAGGCCCTCCAGCAGGAACCGGGCGGCGTCGCCGACCAGCGATTCCGGCAGCGGGTGCTGTTCGTAGTCCTGGCTGTCCATGAACACGAAGTCCGAGCCGTCGCGGTACAGATAGGTGGCGTCGCGGCGGTCGACGGTGGCGGTGTCTACCTTCACGCCGGCGTTGTAGGTCTTGTCGACGACCTTGCCCGAGAGCACGTTCTTCAGCTTGGTACGTACGAAGGCCGGACCTTTACCCGGCTTGACGTGCTGAAACTCGGTAATCTGCCACAGCTGGCCGTCGATCACCAGCACCAGTCCGTTCTTGAAGTCGGCAGTCGATGCCACGGTCGCTCTATCTCCTACAGGATGGCCAATTTACAGGGCTTGTTCTCCAAGGCCGGGCAGCTGCCCGGCAGCGGGGTTCCGCCGCAAACGGTGCGAGCAGAACAGCACCGGATGCAGCTTACCCGCGCTGCGGTGCGCCACTAACCGCGCGGCTAGCGCAGCTGCCCGGCACCGCACAGGCCGAAAAGGCCGTCGTTGAGATCGCACAGGTCCGACGGGTGCGACGGCGCCACCAGGTCGGAGGCGGGCGCCGGGGGCAGATGGTTCGCGGCGAGGTTGCCCAGCAAACCCAGCCCGACGCCGGCCGCGATCAGAAGCGGGCCCCGCCCGGCCACCCGGCGGACGGCCGTCATGACAACCCCGGTGGCGTCGTAGCCGTGGCCGACGAACAACACGGCGGTGAGCCAGAACCCGGCCAGAGCGGTGCACGCGGCGACTACGTAGACGGCGATGAGGGCTAGGTAGGCCATTTCCCGAATCCTACGCAGCATCCGGGCGCGAACGCCGGCTACGTCAGGATGGCCAGCTCCTTGGGGAACCGGGTCAGCAGTTCCGCCGCGGCCGGCTGGTCGCCCACGACCAAGGTGTCCTCGATGCGCACACCGCCGCGGCCGGGCAAGTAGACACCGGGCTCCACCGTCACCACCGAACCGGCCAGCAAAGTCCCCGACGACGTCGCGCCGATTCCCGGTGCCTCGTGGATCTGCAGACCCACCCCATGCCCCAAGCCGTGGCTGAACTGCTCGCCATAGCCGGCGTCGACGATCACCTGCCGCGCCGCGCCGTCCACCTCACGCAGATCGGCGCCCGGCCGCAGCGCCTCCCGGCCGGCCCGCTGCGCCTCGGCGACCAGCTGGTAGATCTCCAGCTGCCAGGCGGCGACTTTGCCGGCCTTGCCCAGCACGAAGGTGCGGGTCATGTCGGAGTGGTAGCCGGCGACCAGCGCGCCGAAGTCGATCTTGACGAAATCGCCGTCGGCCAGGACCGCGTCGGTCGGCCGGTGGTGCGGGATCGCCGAATTCGGTCCGGCGGCCACGATCGTCTCGAACGAGATCGCGTCGGCGCCGTGATCGAGCATCAAGGCCTCGAGCTCGCGGCTCACCTCACGCTCGGTGCGGCCGGGCCGCAAGCCGCCCCGCCCGACCAGGTCTTTGAGTGCGGCGTCGGCGGCCTCGCAGGCCAGTCGCAGCAGCGCCACTTCGCCGGCGTCCTTGATCTCGCGCAGCGCCTCGACCATTCCGGCGGCCCGCACCAGCTCGGTCGCGCCGCCGTGCTCGCCGACCTCGTTGGTCAGGGCGTCGAAGCCGTCCACCGTGACCACATTGCTTTCGAAGCCCAGCTTGGACACGCCCGCCTCGGCCGCCTGCCCCGCCAGGTGGCGCCCGACCGCCCGCTCGATGGCGACCTCGAGATCGGGCGCCTGAGCGGCGGCCTGGGTGCGGTAACGGCCGTCGGTGGCTAAAACGGCCTCGCGATCGTCGGCGAAGACCAGCAACGCGCCGTTGGATCCGGAGAAACCTGACAGATAACGCACGTTAATCAGGTCCGTGACCAGCATCGCGTCCAAGCCACTGGCCCCGATCTGGCGTTTTAGATTGTCTCGACGCTGGGAATGTGTCACGACTCACGACGGTACTCGCTACGCTGATTGGCCATGAGTAACTGGATGCTGCGTGGATTGGCGTTCGCTGGGCTGATGGTTGTTGTCCGGTTGTTTCAGGGGGCGATCATCAACGCGTGGCAGACACAGGCCGCGCTGGTAAGTGTCGTACTGCTTCTTGTGTTCGTCATCGCCGTGAGCGTGTGGGGGGTGATGGACGGCCGGGCCGACGCGAAAGCCCACGCGGATCCGGATCGCCGGGCGGATCTGGCGATGACCTGGCTGCTGGCCGGCCTGTTCGCCGGGATTGTGAGCGGGGCCGTCTCGTGGCTCATCGCGCTGTTCTACAAGGGCCTCTACACCGGGGGCCTGATCAACGAGGTGACGACGTTCGCGGCGTTCACCGCGCTGTGCGTCTTCCTGCCCGGCATCATCGGCGTGGCCGTCGGCCGATGGCGAATCGACCGCAATCCCCCGGCTGACCGCGGCACGGGAGGAGACGAGGAACGCGCCGACACCGACGTGTTCGCCGCCGCCAGCGCCGACGAGGCACCGACGGGTGAGGTTCCGGTGCAGCACCCGGGAGCGCAGGCCCAGACCTCGGCGGTGGCCACCGCCGAGCGGGAGGCGCCCACCGAGACGATCCCGACTCGTGCCGATGACGCCAAAACCGAGGTGATCCCGACCCGTGCGGACGACGACAAAACCGAGGTGATCCGTACCGAGTCCGACCCGAAGCACGCGGGCCCGGAATCCGAATGGCCGAGTTCGCAGTGGGGGAAGAAGGACTAGTCGCTAGCCCGTGTTCGCCAGGTAGCGCAGCGCCAGCAGGTACCCGTCGACACCCAGCCCGACGATCACTCCGGTCGCCACCGGGCTCAGGTATGAGTGACGCCGAAACTCTTCGCGCGCATGCACATTGGAGATGTGCACCTCGATCAGCGGTGCCCGCAGTTCGGCGCAGGCATCACGCAATGCCACCGAGGTGTGGGTCAGGCCGCCGGCATTGAGGATCACCGGCTCTCCCGCATCGGCGGCCGCGTGTATCCAGTCCAGCAATTCGGCTTCGCTATCGCTTTGCCGCACAACGGCTTTGAGTCCGAGTTCGGTGGCCTCGCGTTCGATGAGCGTGGCCAGCTGATCGTGCGTGGTGTCGCCGTAGACCTCGGGCTCACGGCGGCCCAGCCGGCCCAGGTTGGGGCCGTTGACGACGTTGACGGTGACGGTCATGGCGCACACACTCCCGCGTAGGCCGTCACCAGCAGGCCCGGGTCCGGTCCCACCAGCCGGCCCGGTTTGGCCAGCCCGTCGAGAACCACGAACCGCAGCACGCCGGCGCGGGATTTCTTGTCTCCGGCCATGTATTCCAGCAGCTGGGGCAGGGCGTCCGGGTCGTAGCTGACGGGCAGGCCCAGCGAGGTCAGAATGGCGCGATGACGCGCGGCGGTCTCGTCGTCGAGCCGGCCGGTGAGCCGGGCGAGCTCGGCGGCGAACACCAGGCCCACCGACACCGCGGCGCCGTGCCGCCACTGGTAGCGCTCCCGGCGCTCGATGGCGTGCCCCAAAGTGTGGCCGTAGTTCAGGATCTCGCGCAGTTCGGATTCTTTCTCGTCGGCGGCGACCACCTCGGCCTTGACCGCGATCGCGCGACGGATCAGCTCCGGCATCACCTCACCCTTGGGGTCAAGGGCCGCCTGCGGGTCGGCCTCGATCAGGTCGAGGATCACCGGATCGGCGATGAACCCGGCCTTCACGACTTCGGCCATTCCGGCCACGATCTCGTTGTGCGGCAAGGTTTCCAGGGTGGCCAGGTCGACCAGAACGGCAAGCGGCTGGTGAAAGGCGCCGACCAGGTTCTTGCCCGCCTCGGTGTTGATGCCGGTCTTGCCGCCCACTGCCGCGTCGACCATGCCCAGCAAGGTCGTCGGCACATGCACGATCGAGACGCCGCGCAGCCAGGTGGCGGCCGCGAAACCCGCGACGTCGGTGGCCGCGCCGCCGCCGAGGCTGACCAGTGCGTCCTTGCGGTCAATTCCGATGCGGCCCAACACTTCCCAGATGAATCCGACAACCGGCAGGTCTTTGCCGGCCTCGGCGTCGGGGATCTCGATGCGATGCGCGTCGACGCCCTGGCCGGCCAGGTGGCTGCGGATCGCCTCGGCGGTCTGCGCCAGGACCGGTTGGTGCAGGATCGCGACCCGGTGCCGGCTGCCGAGCAGTTCGCCCAGCTCGGTCAGCAATCCGGTGCCGATCACCACCGGGTACGGCGGATCGACGGCCACCTGCACGGTGACCGGTGGGGTGGGTTCTGTCATGTGGTTGCCTTGCTGGCGTTCGGGGTGCCGGGCGTGACCGGCTGGTGGGTGGTTTGCAGGGGCAGCCGGGACATGATGTAGCGCACCACCGCCCCGGGGTTGCGACGGTTGGTGTCGACCCGGATGGTCGCGACGCGCCGGTACAGCGGAATGCGTTGCGCCATCAGCGCGCGGTATTTCTCGGCCCGGTTTCCGCCGGCCAGCAGGGGCCGCGCGGACGTGCCGCCGGTGCGCCGCACCCCTTCGCG
Source organism: Mycobacterium sp. NGS40 (assembly GCF_059812735.1). Lineage (NCBI taxonomy): Bacteria > Bacillati > Actinomycetota > Actinomycetes > Mycobacteriales > Mycobacteriaceae > Mycobacterium > Mycobacterium sp. NGS40. Next base: position 55,190 of record NZ_JCALDG010000010.1, on the reverse strand, counting down.
GGCACCGATCTCCAGGTAGATGACGGTGTGGCCGGCGAGCGCATCGCACACCCCGGCCGTGGTGACCGCACCGCCGCCGAGCGACACGACCCCGTCGTGGGTGGCCAGCGCCGCGCGCACCACGTCCTCCTCGATGCGACGGAACTCCTGTTCCCCGTCGGTGGCGAAGATGTCGGCGATGGTGCGGCCGGTCTGCTGCTCGATCAGCACGTCGGTGTCGACGTAGCCGACGCCCATCGCCTTGGACAGCCGGCGTCCGATGGTCGACTTGCCCGAGCCCGGCAACCCGACGAGTACCGCCCTGGGGGTCACCGCGCGCCTACCCGGACGCCTCGGCGCGCGCGGCCGGTGTTTCGTGCTCGGCGACCGCGCGCCGGTAAGCCTCGATGTTGCGCCGGGTTTCGGTCAGCGAATCGCCGCCGAATTTGTCCAGCGCGGCCCGGGCCAGCACCAGCGCCACCATGGTCTCGACGACGACGCCGGCGGCCGGCACCGCGCACACGTCGGAGCGCTGGTGGATGGCGACGGCCTCGTCACCGGTGGCCATGTCGACGGTGGCCAGCGCCCGCGGCACGGTCGAGATCGGCTTCATCGCCGCCCGCACCCGCAGCACCTGGCCGTTGGTCATGCCGCCTTCCAGGCCGCCGGCCCGGTTGGTCGAGCGGATCACGCCGTCGGGCCCCGGGTACATCTCGTCGTGGGCCTGACTGCCGCGGCGTCGTGCGGTCTGGAAGCCGTCGCCGATCTCCACGCCCTTGATCGCCTGAATGCCCATCACGGCGGCGGCCAGCTGGCTGTCCAGGCGGTTGTCGCCGCTGGTGAACGAGCCCAGTCCGACCGGCAGGCCCAGCGCCACGACTTCCACCACGCCGCCGAGGGTGTCGCCGTCCTTCTTGGCGGCCTCGATCTCGGCGATCATCGCCTGCTCGGCGGCCTTGTCGAAGGCGCGCACCGGGCTGGCGTCGATCGTCGCCAGGTCATCCGGTCCGGGCGGCGGCCCGTCGTAGGGCTGCGACGGGCCGATCGCGATGACGTGCGAGAGCACCTCGACACCGAGCGCCTGGCGCAGAAACGACCGGGCGACGGTTCCCGCCGCGACGCGGGCGGCGGTCTCCCGCGCGCTGGCCCGCTCCAGCACCGGGCGGGCGTCGTCGAAGCCGTACTTGAGCATGCCGGCGTAGTCGGCGTGCCCGGGCCGCGGCCGGGTGAGCGGCGCGTTGCGGGCGATGTCGGCGAGCTCGGCGGGATCGACCGGATCGGCGGCCATCACGGTTTCCCACTTCGGCCATTCGGTATTGCCGATCTCGATGGCGATCGGCCCGCCCAGGGTCACGCCGTGGCGCACCCCGGCCAGCACGGTCACCGCGTCCCGCTCGAACTGCATCCGGGCGCCGCGGCCATAGCCGAGCCGGCGACGGGCCAACTGGTCGCCGATGTCGGTGGAGGTGACCTCCACGCCCGCGACCATGCCTTCGACCACGGCTACCAGCGCGCGGCCATGGGACTCCCCGGCGGTGATCCAACGCAACACGGGTCCCATTCTCCCATGGTGCGCGGCCCGGTCTTGCCATGGTGCCGGCCAGCGTCAGGCCAGCAGGGCCAGGCCCGCCGCGCCCGCGGTGGCCAGACACATCGACGGACCGTGCGGCACCGAACCGGCGCCCCGCCCCCCCGCCACCAGCGCGGTCAGCAGCGGCGCGGCCACCGCCGCCAGAAACCACACCGCGGCGCCGAAGCAGCCGGCCAGCCCGCCCAGGCCGATCGCCAGCTTCACGTCGCCGGCTCCCATCCCGGCCGGTGCGATCAGGTGCACCAGCAGATACAGGCCGGCCAATGCCGCGGCGCCGGCCAGCGCGGGCCCGCCGCGCCCCAGACACCCCGCGGCCACCAGAATCACGCCGGCACCGGGCAGCGTCAGCAGGTTGGGCAATCGGCGGTGCCGAAGGTCGTAGCAGCTCAGCACCGTCAGCCAGACGGCCACCACCGCCGCCGCTGTTGCCCGCATGGGTTTTCTCCTGTGGCGTGCGCCGAGCGTGGGGGCTAGGTACAGAAACCGCCCCGAATTCGTCCATAAGCCCCACGCTCGGCGACTGAAAGTCGGCACCAGACCGAGGGAACGCTAGTCCAGGGCGGCCAGCGCGCAAGTCATCGCTTCGCGGGGGGCCGGCAGCCCGGTGAACTGCTCCACCTGCGCGAAGGCCTGGTGCAGCAGCATCTGCAGGCCGTTGACCACCCGTCCGCCCGCGTCGGCCACCGCGGCGGCCAGCGGGGTGGGCCAGGGGTCGTAGACAGCGTCCAGCAGCACCGGAATCGGCGCGAAAGCGCCGGCATACCGCGACGCCACATCGGCCGGAATCGTGCTGACCAGCACCTGCGCCGCCGCCACCTCGTCACCCAAGGCGTCCTCGTCCAGCCCGCGGAACCGGGTCGGCACCCCGATCCGCGTTCCCAGGTCCATCAACCGGGCCGCCTTCTGCGGGTTGCGCGCCACCACCGTGATGCCGCTGACGCCGAGCTGCGCCAAGCCCACGACGGCCGCCGGCGCGGTGCCGCCCGATCCACAGACCAGCGCCCATCCCGAGGCTCCCCCGATGGACGCCAAGGCGCCACTGACGCCGTCGATGTCGGTGTTGTCGGCCCGCCAGCCGTGCGGCGTGCGCACCAGGGTGTTGGCCGATCCCACCTGCTCGGCGCGTTCGGTGCGCTCGTCGGCGAATTCCAGCGCGGCGAACTTGCCCGGCGCGGTCACCGACACGCCGACCCATTCCGGCCCGAACCCGCCGACGACGCCCGGCAGCTCTTCGGCGCCGCACTCGATGCGCTCGTACGTCCACCCGACCAGGCCCAGCGCACGATAGGCGGCCAGGTGCAGTTGCGGGGACTTCGAATGGGCGATCGGCGAGCCGAGGACGGCCGCCTTTCTCGGGCCCGCGCTAGCGGGGCGTGCTGTCGAGGACACCGTTGTGCTTAGCCAGCTCGATGTTGGCCAAATGCTGCTTGTAGTCCTTGGTGAACAGCGTGGTCCCCTGGGCGTCGATCGTGACGAAGTACAACCAGTCACCCGGCTCGGGGTGCTCGGCGGCACGCAGCGCGTCGATGCCGGGCGAGCAGATCGCCGTGGCGGGCAGGCCCGGTGAGACGTAGGTGTTCCACGGCGTCTTCTGCGCCCGGTCGGCATCGCTGGTGGCCACCTCGCGACGGTCCAGCGGATAATTCACCGTCGAGTCGAATTCCAGTGTGTGGTGGGCGTTCAGCCGGTTGTAGATGACCTGCGCCACCTTCGCGAAGTCCTGCGAGTTGGATTCCTGCTGCACCAGCGAGGCCACCACGAGGATGTCGTAGGGCGACAGCTTCATCGCCTGCGCGCTGTCCACCAGCCCGGACTGCATGTACGTCGCGGCCCCCGCGCTGATCAGGTTGGCCAGGATGTTCTGCGGGGCGGCCGACGGATCTACGTTGAAGGTTCCCGGTGCGATCAGGCCCTCGAGGCGGCGGTGGTCCGTGCCCAGCTCGGTGACCGGCTGAATCGCCCAGGCCGGCACCGACAACACGTTGGGCGGGGTGTTGCCCGCCGCCGCGCGCAGGTCCTCCACCGAGACGCAGTGCTTGTTGCCGTCGAGGTCCACGCAGCTGGCGCGGGAGATCAGCGTCAGGATTCCCGGGTTGACCTTGTTGGTCTTCATGTCGGTGGTGTCGTCGAGCTGGCGCCCTTCCGGAATGACCAGCTTGCCCACCCGGTTGCCGGGGTCGGTCAGCCGCGCGACGGCCGAATCGGCCGGGATCTCGGTGCGCAGCCGGTAGAAGCCCGGCTGGATCGAGGTGATCGCGGCGTTGCCGTGCGCGGCGTTGATGAACGCCCGGACGGTCTTGATCACACCCTGGTTGTGCAGCGTCTCACCGACCATCGTCGTCGAGTCGCCGGCCTGTATCTGAATCACGATGTCGCGCTTGCCGTCTCCGCTGTAGTCGTCGCCGGCGCCGAACATCGTGTGCCACATTTTGGAGCCGACGAACACCGCGGCAACCACGATCACGACGAGCACGCCCAGCACGATGCGACCGGTGAAGCGGCGCCGTCGACGGCCGCGCTCGGCCTGGATGCGGGCCATCCGGCTCATCCGCTGCCGGGGTGGACCGACCGCGGCCGGCTCGGCCCGTTCGTCGCGTGCGCTATCAACCATCGATGACATCCCCCGACTGGGCCAGCGTCGCCCGGCGCTGATCGAGCCAGCTCTGCAGGATCGCGACGGCCGCCGCCTGGTCGATCACCGCCCGCTGCTCCTTGGCCCGCACTCCCGCCTCGCGCAGGGCACGCTGCGCGCTGACGGTGGTCAGTCGCTCGTCGGCCAGCCGGACCGGCACCGGCGCGGCTCCCCGCGCCAGAAGCTCGGCCAGCGCCTCGGCCATCTCGATCGCGTCGAGCGCCGACGGGCCGGTGCGGTCGGCCAGCGTCCGGGGCAACCCGACGACGACCTCGACGGCTTCCAGCTCGCGGACGAGCTCGGCCAGCCGTCGGACGTGCTTGCCGGAACGGTCCCGGCGCACGGTTTCCAGCGGTGTGGCCAGGATGCCGTCGGGATCGCTGGCGGCCACGCCGATGCGCACCCTGCCCACGTCGATGCCAACCCGCCGTCCCCGCCCGGGGTCCTGGTTAGGGTCGCCGGGCCGGTCGGGCAAGCGATGCTCTGCCAATGCCACTCAACCGACCTGCGCTATCACGGCGATCTCGGAGCGGACGGCCTCCAGCGCCGCGTCAATGCCGGTCGGGTTCTTCCCGGAGCCCTGCGCCAGGTCGGGCTTGCCGCCACCGCGGCCGTCGACGGCCATGGCGAGCTGTTTGACCAGATCGTTGGCGCGCAGCCCGAGATCTTGGGCGGCCGGATTGGCGGCGACGGCGTAGGGCACCGTCTCGTTCTCGCCTTCGGCGATCAGGGCGACCACCGCGGGATCGCTGCCCAGCGTGCCCTTGATGTCTCCGACGAGGGAACGCAGATCGGCCGCCGTCATCCCGCCCGCCATCCGCTGCGCCACCACACGGACGTTACCGATCCGCTCCGCGCCGGCTGCCGCATTGACCGCCGCGGCCTTCGCACCGGCCAGCCGGGCGCGTTCGAGTTCCTTCTCGGCGGCCTTGAGCCGCTCGACGAGGTTGGCCACCCGGGCGGGCACTTCTTCGGAGGGCACCTTCAGCGAAGACGCCAGCCCCGCCATCAGCGCCCGCTCCTTGGCCAGGTGCCGGAACGACTCCAGCCCCACGTAGGCCTCCACCCGGCGCACCCCCGAGCCGATCGACGACTCGCCGAGGATCGTCACGGGGCCGATCTGCGCCGAGTTGTGCACGTGGGTTCCGCCGCACAGCTCCAGCGAGAACGGGCCGCCGATCTCGACCACCCGCACTTCGTCGGGGTAGGCCTCGCCGAACAACGCCATCGCGCCCATCGCCTTGGCCTTCTCCAGCGATTCGTTGAAGGTGTGCACCTCGAAGTCGGCCTGCACGGCCTCGTTGGTGACTTCTTCGATCTGGCTGCGCTGTTCGTCGGTCAGCGCGCCCTGCCAGTTGAAGTCGAAGCGCAGGTAGCCCGGACGGTTCAGGGATCCGGCCTGAACGGCGTTGGGGCCCAAAACTTGTCGCAGTGCGGCGTGCACCATGTGGGTGCCCGAGTGACCCTGGGTTGCACCCTTACGCCAGCCGGTGTCCACCGCCGCGATCACGGTGTCGCCCTCGACGAACTCACCGGACTCGACGTTAACCCGATGCACCCAAAGGGTTTTGGCGATCTTCTGCACATCGGTGACCGCCGCCCGGGCGCTCTCGCCGGCTCCGGTTCCGCTGATGGTGCCCTCGTCGGCGATTTGGCCACCGGATTCCGCATACAGCGGCGTGCGGTCCAGGATCAGCTCGACTCGGTCGGCCGCCTCGGCGCCGTGCTCGCCGTGCGCGACCACCGGCACCCGCTTGCCGTCGACGAAGATGCCCAAAATCCTTGCCTGCGAGCTCAACTCGTCGAAGCCGGTGAACTCCGTCGGGCCAGAGTCGACCAGCTCGCGGTAGGCGGTCAGGTCGGCGTGCGCGTGTTTGCGGGCGGCGGCATCGGCCTTGGCGCGCCGGCGCTGCTCGGCCATCAGCTCCCGGAAACCGAGTTCGTCGACCTGCAGGCCGGCCTCCGACGCCATCTCCAGGGTGAGCTCGATCGGGAAGCCGTAGGTGTCGTGCAGGGCGAAGGCGTCCGAACCGGAAACCACTTTGGCCCCGGCGGCTTTGGTGGCACCGGCCACGTCGTCGAACAGCTTCGAGCCCGACGCCAGGGTGCGGTTGAACGCGGTCTCCTCGGCGACGGCGATGCGCTTGATCCGGTCGAAATCGGCGACGAGTTCGGGATAGGACGGGCCCATCGCGTCGCGCACCGTGGTCATCAGGTCGCCGACGATCGGTCCATCGATGCCCAGCAGCTTGGCCGAGCGGATCACCCGGCGCAGCAGCCGGCGCAGCACGTAGCCGCGGCCGTCGTTGCCCGGGCTGACGCCGTCGCCGATCAGGATCGCGGCGGTGCGGCTGTGGTCGGCGATCACGCGGTAGCGCACGTCGTCGTCGTGGTTGCCGGCGTCGTAGCCGCGCGGGGCGCGCGCTGCCACCATGTCGATGACCGGGCGCAGCAGGTCGGTCTCGTACACGTTGTGCACGCCCTGCAAGATGAACGCCACCCGCTCCACACCCATGCCGGTGTCAATGTTCTTGCGCGGCAACGGCCCAAGGATCTCGAAGTCTTCCTTGCCGGTTCCCTCGCCGCGCTCGTTCTGCATGAACACGAGATTCCAGATCTCGATGTAGCGGTCTTCGTTGGCGATCGGGCCGCCCTCGACACCGAATTCCGGGCCACGGTCGTAGTAGATCTCCGACGACGGGCCACACGGTCCGGGGATGCCCATCGACCAATAGTTGTCCGCCATGCCGCGTCGCTGGATCCGCTCCGCGGGCAGCCCGGCGATGTCCTGCCACAGCTGCATGGCCTCGTCGTCGTCGAAAAAGACCGTGGTCCAGATCTTTTCGGGGTCCAAGCCGTAGCCGCCGTCCGCGACGGACGTGGTCAGCAACGACCAGGCCAGCTCGATGGCCTCGCGCTTGAAGTAGTCGCCGAACGAGAAGTTGCCGGCCATCTGGAAAAAGGTGTTGTGCCGGGTCGTGATGCCCACCTCGTCGATATCCGGCGTGCGGATGCACTTCTGGATGCTGGTGGCCGTCGCGTACGGCGGGGTGCGCGCACCCAGGAAGAACGGCACGAACTGGACCATGCCGGCGTTGACGAACAGCAGGTTGGGGTCGTCGAGGATCACCGATGCGCTCGGCACCTCGGTGTGGCCCGCCTTCACGAAGTGATCAAGAAACCGCTTCCTGATCTCGTGTGTCTGCACTTCTTTTCCGCTTCTTCCTATCAGCTGTCCAACGACGCGTTTCGACCGCTCACAGTACCGGTCCCGGCGCCGTCCCCTACCCGGCAGCTAACCCTCCAGAAAGCTCAACCGCACCGAGCGGCGCGGGTTGTCCCGGTTGAGGTCGACCAAGACGACGCTTTGCCACGTGCCCAGCTGCGGCTCGCCGGCCGCGACCGGCAGCGTCACCGAGGGCGCGACGATCGCCGGCAGCACGTGGTCGGCGCCGTGTCCGGCCGAGCCGTGCGCGTGCCGGTAGCGGCCGTCGCGGGGCAACAACCGTTCCAAGGTCTCGACCAGGTCGTCGTCGGATCCGGCGCCGGTTTCGATGATCGCCACCCCGGCCGTCGCGTGCGGGACGAACACGTTGCACAGACCGTCGCCGTACGAGAAGCAAAACCTGCGCACCGCATCGGTCAGGTCCACGATGCGACGACTGCTGGTGTCGACCTCGAGCACATCCGTCTGCATCCGATCAAGCGTACGGCGCGACCACTGGACGTGCCCTGGACCAGCCATCCGTTTGTGAGCGCGGCCACAGCCGGAGAACACCGCGAGAACACTGCGGCGAAGCCATTGCCAGCGGTAGCGGGGAGGAGGAAGGTTATTTGCCAGGGGGCCGTTGGCGCGCAACGCAGGGGGCGTTGCTCCGAGGAGTTAGGGGTCCATCCGTGTTCGCACGTTCTTTCACCATCGAGGGACAACCCGAGTCGATCGACACCGGAATCGCGCATTGTCGCGAGGTCGTGGTGCCCGCCATGGAGGAGCTTGAGGGGTGTGTCGGCCTTTCGCTGTTGGTCGACCGGCAATCGGGCCGCTGCATCGCCACCAGCTCATGGGAGAGCATCCGGGAGATGCGCGCCAGCGCCGAGCGGGTGGCCATCATCCGCGACCACATCGCGTTGATGTTCGACGGCAGCGCCAGCGTGCAGGAATGGAGCGTGGCCTTCCTGAACCGTCGCCAGCCGTCGCACGAGGGCGCCGCGGTGCGGGCCACCTGGGTCAAGATCGTGCCGGACCAGCTCGAGCGCTCTCTCGACTTCTACCAATTGGTCGTGGTTCCGGAGATGGAGGACCTCGAGGGTTTCTGCAACGCCAGCCTGCTGGTCGACCACCCCACCTGCCGGCGGGCGGTGTTGTGCACGACGTTCGACAGCCCGGAGGCGATGGCTCGCAACGGTGACGCGGCCAGCGAGCTGCGCAGCCGCCGGGCCCGCGACCTGGGCGCCGAGATCGTCGACGTGGCCGAGTTCGAGCTGGCGATCGCCAACGTGAAAGTGGCCGACCTGGTCTGAGGCGTCAGCCGCGGTTGCGGCGGATGATCGCGCGCAGCCGTTCCAGCCGTCCGCCGATCTCGCGTTCGACGCCGCGCCCGGTCGGCCGGTAGTAGTCGACGCCGGTCAGCTCGTCCGGCGGATATTGTTGTGCGACAACGCCATCCGGGTGGTCGTGCGCGTATTTGTAGCCCTGCGCGTTACCCAGTGCGGCCGCTCCCGAATAGTGACCGTCGCGCAGATGCGCCGGAACCAGACCCGCCTTGCCGGCCTTGATGTCGTTCATCGCCGCGGCCAGTGCGGTGGTCACCGCGTTCGACTTCGGCGCGGTGGACAGGTGAATGGTGGCGTGCGCCAACGTCAGTTGCGCCTCGGGCATGCCGATCAGCGCCACCGTCTGCGCGGTGGCGACCGCGATCTGCAGCGCCGTCGGATCGGCCATCCCGATGTCCTCGCTGGCCAGGATCATCAGCCGGCGCGCGACGAACCGCGGGTCCTCTCCCGCGACCAGCATGCGGGCCAGATAGTGCAGCGCGGCGTCGACGTCGGAGCCACGCACCGATTTGATGAACGCGCTGATAACGTCGTAGTGCTGATCGCCGTCACGGTCGTAGCGCACGGCGGCTTTGTCCAGTGACTGCTCGACGGCCGCCACCGTCAGCTCGCCGCCCGCCTCGACCGTCTCCGAGGCGACTTCCAGCGCGGTCAGCGCGCGCCGGGCGTCGCCGGCGGCCAGTTGCACCAGCAGGTCGACGGCCTCGGGCTGCACGCCGATCTGGCCGCCCAGCCCCCGCGGATCGTCAATGGCGCGCTGCACCACGGTCCGGATGTCGTCGGCCGTCAGCGGGCGCAGCTGCAAGATCAGCGATCGCGACAGCAGCGGCGCCACGACCGAGAACGACGGGTTCTCGGTCGTCGCCGCCACCAGCAACACCACCCGGTTCTCCACCGCGGACAGCAAGGCGTCCTGCTGGGTTTTGGAGAACCGGTGCACCTCGTCGATGAACAGCACCGTCTGCTCGCCGGAAAGAAGGGCCTTGCGGGCGCTGTCTATGACCGCCCGGACGTCTTTGACCCCCGCCGACAACGCCGACAGCGCTTCGAATCGGCGGCCGGTCGCGCGCGAGACCAGCGCCGCCAACGTCGTCTTGCCGCTGCCCGGCGGCCCGTACAGGATGGCCGAGGCCACCCCCGAGCCCTCGACCAGGCGGCGCAGCGGCGAGCCGGGCGCCAGCAAGTGGTCCTGCCCGACGACTTCGTCCAGCGAGGCCGGGCGCATCCGCACCGCCAGCGGCGCGCCGGCGGACACGCTCAGGGCGTCGTTGGCCGTCTGCGATTCGCCGGGCAGGTCAAACAGACCGTCGGACACGGCTTCAGGCATACCACGCAGCTGGGGCAGGGACGCGTATTGGCCGCTGGGATCCGCAAGGGACCCCGCAAAGGGCTCCAAAACAGGCCCCGAAACAACCCGCGAAACAAGCCCCGAAACAACCTCCGGAACAACCGAAGCCCAATCCTCGCTCCCCCGCCGCATATTTGCTAAGTTCCGGGTTGCCTAGTTCCGCGCGTATGCCCAGCAAGCGATTCCGACAGCAAATTAGGACGGCACATGAGCCAGCCCCCTGAACAGCCAGGCGACCCGGCCGAACCCTTCGCTGGCGACCAGAACCCGCCGGGCTACGCGCCACCACCCCAGCACGCCGCGCCGGGCTATGGCACCCCGCCTCCGCCTCCTCCGGGTTACGGCCAGCCGCCTGCCGGCTACGGCGCACCACCTCCCCCGCCGCCCGGCTACGGCGCACCGCCGCCCCCGCCCCCCGGCTACGGCGCACCGCCGGCGGGCTACCCGCCGCCGCCCGGTTTCGGCGGCTACGGGGAACCAGCGTCCCCGCAGTTCGACGTCACCCAGGCGTTCAAGTGGGCGTGGGGCAAGTTCCAGCAGAACATCGCCACACTGGTCGTTCCGGTCCTGATCTACGTCGCGGTGATCACCATCTTCGCCCTGATCGCCGCGCTGCTGCCGATGGTTTTCGGTGAGACCACGAGCACCACCTACACCGACAGCTACGGCGAGACGACCAGTGGCGTGGACATCGCGTACGGCCCGGCGTCGATCGCGGTCATGGTCGTCGGCTACGTGCTGCTCTTCATCGCTGCGATCTACATGCACGCGGGGGTGACGACCGGCTGCCTGGACATCGCCGACGGCAAACCGGTGACGATCGGCACGTTCTTCAAACCACGCAATGTCGGGGCGGTGTTCGTCGTCGCGTTGCTGATTGCGTTAGGCACCGTGGTCGGATCGATCCTGTGCATCATCCCCGGCATCATCTTTGCGTTCGTCACCTTGTTCGCCATCCCGTTCGCCGTCGACCGATCGCTGTCACCGGTGGAATCCATCAAAGCCAGCATCGCGACGACGCGGGCCAACCTCGTCCCTGCGCTGCTGTCGTGGCTGGTGCAGTACGCGGTGGTGCTGGTCGGCGAGCTGCTCTGCGGGGTGGGCATGATCGCGGCCATCCCGGTTGCCGCGCTGATCCAGGTCTACACCTACCGCAAGCTTTCCGGCGGTCAGGTCGTTGAGCTGGCGCAGCCCGGTTACCCGGCGGGACCGCCCGCCGGGCCCCCACCCGGACAACAGCTCGCCTAGCCAGGCCAATCCAAGTTCCGCGCGTGCACGTTAGGACGACAACATGAGCCAGCCCCCCGAACATCCAGGCGATTCGGCCGAACCTCTCGGCAGCAGCCCCACTCCTCCGGGCTATGGGCCACCTCCCGGAAGTGCGCCACCACCCGGCTACGGCCCACCTCCCGGAAGCGCGCCACCTCCCGGATACGGCGCACCGCCGCCCGGATACGGCCCACCCCCCGGTTATGGCGCGCCCCCGCCGCCACCCCCGGGCTATGGCCCACCCCCCGGTTACGGCGCTCCTCCTCCCGGCTACGGACCGCCCCCGGGCTACGGCGGCCCGGCCAAGCCGCAATTCAGCGTGGGTGATGCCTTCAGCTGGGCCTGGAACGCCTTCACCAAGAATGCCGTCGCGCTGATCGTTCCCACCCTTGTTTTCGGTCTGCTGTTCGCCGCGTCGTCCGCGCTGAACTTCGTAGGCCAGAACATGAGCTCGAACGTGACCCCATACGACTCGTCCGACTATGACTTCGCGTTCGCGGCGAATCTCAGTCCCACCGGTATGGCCGTCGCCGGGCTTGGCTACGTCGTCTCCCTGATTGTGACCGCGTATGCCCAGGCCGCGTTCTTCTCCGGATGCCTCGATCTCGCGGACGGGCGGGCGGTGAGCATCGGATCCTTCTTCAAGCCACGCAACCTCGGCATGGCGTTTCTCGCCGCGATCCTGGTCAGCATCGTCACTTCGGTCGGCTATGCCGCGTGCTTCCTTCCGGGCATCATCGTGGGGATCTTCACCCAGTTCATCATCCTGTTCGTGGTCGACCGCGGGGAGAACGCCTTCAAGGGGTTCGCCTCGGGCTTCTCGTTGGTCGCCTCGAATTTCCTCAACGCCCTGCTGGTGTGGTTGGTCACCATGGCCACGATCATCGTCGGTGCGCTGTTGTGCGGTGTCGGCCTCGTGGTGGCCGCCCCGCTGGTGGCGCTGATCCTGACGTACTCCTACCGCAAGCTTTCGGGTGGTCAGGTGGTGCCGGTGCAGCAGCCCGGCTACCAGCCCGGACCGCCCGCCGGCCCCCCGCCGGGACCGGTTTCCGCGTAACCGACCCGGCTCTGCCCGCTCGCGGCGCGCTGCGGCGCTGCGGCCCTTGTGATGAGATCAGCGGTTATGAGCATCAAAGTTGCGCTGGAGCATCGCACCAGCTACACCTTTGACCGGCTGGTTTCAGTGTTCCCGCACGTGGTGCGGTTGCGCCCGGCTCCGCACTCGCGCACGCCCATCGAGGCATACTCGCTGCGCGTCGAGCCCGCCGACCACTTCATCAACTGGCAGCAGGACGCGCTCGGCAATTTCCTTGCCCGGCTTGTGTTTCCGAATCCCATGCAACAGTTGACGATCACCGTCGGCCTGATCGCCGACCTCAAGGTGATCAACCCGTTCGACTTCTTCATCGAAGACTGGGCCGAAACATGGCCTCCCGCTTCGGGGTTGATCTACCCCAAGGCGCTCGCCGACGATCTCAAGCCCTATCTGCGCCCGGTCGACGAGGACATCGAAGGGTCGGGCCCCGGTGAGCTGGCGCGGGCCTGGGTGGAGAACTTCTCGGTGCCCAACGGCACCCGCACCATCGACTTCCTGGTCGCACTCAACCATGCGGTCAACGCCGACGTGGCCTACAGCCTGCGGATGGAACCCGGCGTCCAGACACCGGATTTCACGCTGCGCACCGGTGTCGGATCGTGCCGTGATTCGGCATGGCTGCTGGTGTCGATCCTGCGCCAGGTCGGGCTGGCCGCCCGGTTCGTCTCCGGCTATCTGGTGCAACTGGCCTCCGACGTGGAAGCCCTCGACGGGCCGTCGGGGCCCGCGGCCGATTTCACCGACCTGCACGCGTGGACCGAGGTGTACATCCCCGGCGCGGGCTGGATCGGGCTCGATCCCACGTCAGGACTGTTCGCCGGGGAAGGCCACATCCCGCTGGCGGCCACCCCGCATCCCTCGAGCGCTGCTCCCATCACCGGCAGCACCGACCCGTGTCAGACCACTCTGGAGTTCTCCAACACCGTCACCCGCATCCATGAGGATCCGCGCGTCACGCGGCCCTACGCGGAGGCGGCGTGGGAGACCATCTGCGCGGTCGGCCGCGGTGTCGACGAGCGGCTTGCCGCCGCCGATGTCCGGCTGACGGTCGGCGGCGAACCGACCTTTGTGTCGGTGGACAACCAGGTCGATAAGGAGTGGACGACCGCCGCAGACGGTCCGCACAAACGAGAGCGCGCGTCGGCGCTGGCCGCTCGGCTCAAAGCGGTGTGGGCTCCGCAGGGGCTGATCCATCGCGGCCAGGGTCGGTGGTATCCAGGAGAACCGTTGCCGCGCTGGCAGATCGGGCTGTACTGGCGCACCGACGGGTTGCCACTGTGGACCGACGACGCGCTGCTGGCCGACCCCTGGGCGGCGCAGCCGACGAGTTCGACCGCGGACACCGAGACGGCCTACAAGATCCTCGCCGAGGTCGCCGAAGGTCTGGGGTTGCCGCTGTCCCAGGTGCGGCCCGCCTTCGAGGACCCGTTGGCCCGGCTGGCGGCCAAAGTCCGCCTCCCGCAGGGCGACGCGGTGCAACCCGGCGATGACCTCGCCGACGACGACGCCGAGGCGCGCGCGGCACTGCTGGCTCACCTCGACGAAACCACCACGGCCCCAGCCGCATTCGTGCTTCCACTACACCGCCGCGACGACGACCTGGGCTGGGCCAGCGCGAACTGGAAGCTGCGCCGCGGCCGCGTCGTGCTGCTGGAGGGAGATTCGCCCGCTGGGCTGCGACTGCCCCTGAATTCGATCAGCTGGAAACCGCCGCGGCCGTCGTTCGGCGTCGATCCCACCGCCGTGTCGCACACCCTGCCGGCGGAGTCGTCCAGCGCGCCGGTGGAGGACTCGGACACCGCGCCGCCGACCGCGATGGTCGCCGAGGCCCGGGACGGGCTGCTCTACGTGTTCATCCCACCCACCGAGGCGCTGGAACACTTCGTCGACATCGTCGCCCGCATCGAGGCCGCGGCCGCCAAAACCCGCAGCCCGGTCGTCATCGAGGGTTATGGCCCGCCGCCGGACCCGCGGCTGCAGTCGACGACGATCACGCCCGACCCCGGCGTGATCGAAGTCAACATCGCGCCCACCGCCAGTTTCGACGAACAGCGCCAGCAGCTCGAAACGCTTTACGAGCAGGCACGATTGGCCCGCCTGTCCACGGAGTCGTTCGACATCGACGGCAGCCACGGCGGCACCGGGGGCGGCAACCACATCACGCTCGGCGGCGTGACGCCGGCGGACTCGCCGCTGTTGCGCCGCCCGGACCTGCTGGTCTCGCTGCTGACCTACTGGCAGCGGCACCCGTCGCTGTCCTACCTGTTCGCCGGCCGGTTCGTCGGCACCACTTCGCAGGCGCCACGGGTCGACGAGGGTCGCGCCGAGGCGCTGTACGAGCTCGAGATCGCGTTCGCCGAGATCGCCCGGCTCGCTTCATCTTCCAAGGGTGGGGCGCCACAACCGTGGGTGACCGACCGTGCGCTGCGGCACCTGCTGACCGACATCACGGGCAACACCCACCGCGCCGAGTTCTGCATCGACAAGCTCTACAGCCCCGACAGCCCCCGTGGCCGGCTCGGCCTGCTGGAGCTGCGCGGTTTCGAGATGCCGCCGCACCTGCGGATGGCGATGGTGCAGTCGCTGCTGGTGCGCTCGCTGGTGGCCTGGTTCTGGGACGAGCCGCTGCGCGCCCCGCTGATCCGGCACGGGACTAATCTGCACGGCCGATACCTGTTGCCGCACTTCCTGATTCACGACATCGCCGACGTCGCCGCCGACCTGCGCGCGCACGGTATCGCGTTCGAGACCAGCTGGCTGGACCCGTTCACCGAATTCCGGTTCCCGCGCATCGGTACCGCGGTCTTCGACGGCGTCGAGATCGAGCTGCGCGGAGCGATCGAGCCGTGGAACACCCTCGGCGAGGAGGCCACCGCGACGGGCACCGCCCGTTATGTCGACTCCTCGGTCGAGCGTCTGCAGATCCGCGTCATCGGCGCCGACCGGCACCGCTACGTGGTGACCTGCAACGGCTATCCGGTGCCGTTGCTGGCCACCGACAACCCCGACATCCACGTGGGCGGGGTGCGGTACAAGGCGTGGCAGCCGCCCAGCGCGCTGCATCCGACGATCACCACCGACGTGCCGTTACAGTTCGAGCTGATCGACCTGACGTCGGGCACCTCGCGCGGCGGCTGCACCTATCACGTCTCGCATCCCGGTGGCATGGCGTACGAGGAGCCACCCGTCAACGCCGTTGCGGCCGAATCGCGGCGAGCCCGACGGTTCGAGGCGATCGGCTTCACCCCCGGCAAATTGGACCTCGCCGGCCTCCGGGAGAAGCAGGCCCGGATATTCACCGATATCGGCGCGCCGGGCATTCTCGACCTGCGGCGCGTGCGTACCGTGCAGCGGTGATGGCGTCTTTGGAAACTGGCATCTAGATGGCACTCGACCCGTCGGCGGTTTCGGCCGAGCATTACGACGCCGATCGCCTGCTGGCCGGGTACCGGACCGCACGCGCCCAGGAAGCACTGTTCGAGGTGCGCCCCACCGGCTCGCTGGGAGCCGGCTACGACGAATTCCTCGGCGAAGACGGACACGTGCGGCCGGCCTGGACCGAGCTGGCCGACACGGTCGCCGAACGTGGCCGCACCGGGCTGAATCAGCTGCGCTCGGTGGTGCACAACCTGATCGACAACGACGGAATCACCTACACCGAAGTCGATCCCACCAGCGGCCACGCCCTCGAACCCCGGCCGTGGAGCCTGGACACCCTGCCGATCGTGGTGTCCGCGGCCGACTGGGAGGTGCTCGAGGCGGGGCTGGTGCAGCGCTCGCGGCTGCTCGATGCCGTGCTGGCCGACCTGTACGGGCCGCGCCGGCTGCTCACCGACGGCTTGCTGCCCCCGGAGCTGGTGTTCGCCCACCCCGGATACGTGCGCGCGGCCAGCGGAATCGAAGTGCCGGGCCACCACCAATTGTTCATGCACGCCTGCGATTTGAGCCGGTTGCCCAGCGGCTCCTTCGAGGTCAATGCCGACTGGACGCAGGCGCCCTCGGGCGCCGGTTATGCGCTGGCGGATCGGCGCGTGGTGGCGCACGCGATTCCGGATCTCTACGAGCGGATCGCGCCGCGGCCCAACACACCGTTCGCGCAGGCGCTGCGGCTGGCGCTGATCGATTCTGCGCCCGACGACGCCCAGGACCCGGTGGTCGTGGTGCTCAGCCCGGGCATCTACTCCGAAACCGCGTTCGACCAGGCGTATCTCGCGACGCAGCTGGGTTTTCCGCTGGTGGAAAGCGCCGACTTGGTGGTCCGCGACGGCAAACTCTGGATGCGTTCGCTGGGGACGCTCAAGCGGGTCGACGTCGTTCTTCGCCGCGTGGACGCGCTCTACGCCGATCCGCTGGACTTGCGCGCCGATTCCCGGCTCGGGGTGGTGGGCTTGGTGGAGGCGCAACGCCGCGGCACGGTGACCGTCGTCAACACGCTGGGCAGTGGAATCCTGGAAAGCCCTGGGCTGCTGCGTTTTCTGCCCGAGCTGGCCGAGCAACTGCTCGGCGAAGCCCCGCTACTGAACACGGCGCCGGTGTACTGGGGAGGCATCGACAAGGAACGTTCGCACCTGCTGGCCAACCTCTCGTCGCTGTTGATCAAATCTACCGTCGGCGGGGAAACCCTTGTCGGACCGACGCTTTCGTCGACCCAGCTGACCGGACTCGCCGCACAGATCGAGAGCATGCCGTGGCAGTGGGCCGGCCAGGAGCTACCCCAATTCTCCTCCGCACCGACCGACCACGCCGGAGTGTTGTCGTCGGCGGGCGTGGGCATGCGGCTGTTCACGGTCGCCCAGCGCAGCGGCTATGCCCCGATGATCGGCGGCATCGGCTACGTAGTGGCTCCGGGTCCCGCCGCTTATGAGTTGAAAACTGTTGCGGCTAAAGATGTTTGGGTTCGACCCACCGAACGTGTGCGAGCCGAGACCATCACGTTGCCGACCGAGGCGCAACCGGTCAAGACCGCCGCGGGCACCTGGGGCGTCAGCTCGCCGCGGGTGCTCTCCGACCTGTTCTGGATCGGCCGCTACGGCGAGCGCGCGGAAAGCACCGCCCGGCTGCTGATGGCGGCCCGCGACCGCTTCCACGTCTACCGCCACCATCAGGACACCGAGGAAAGCGAGGTGGTGCCGGTGCTGATGGCCGCCCTGGGCCACATCACCGGCAGCGACACCGGGGCCGACAACGACCACGCCGAGATGATCGCGATCGTCCCGTCGACCTTGTGGGCGTTGACCTTCGACCCGGACCGGGCGGGATCTCTGATCCAGTCCGTGGAGGGCCTCGCCCTGGCCGCCAGGGCGGTGCGCGACCAGATGTCCAACGACACCTGGGTGGTGCTGGCCAACCTGGAGCGCGGACTCGCGCACCGGCCCGAGCCGCCGCAATCGCTGGCCGAGGCCGACACCCGGCTCGCGTCGGCGCACGGACGCACCCTGGCCGGGATGCTGACCCTGTCGGGGGTGGCCGGCGAGTCGATGGTGCGCGACGCGGGCTGGACGATGATGGACATCGGCAAGCGGATCGAACGCGGCCTGTGGCTGACCGCATTGCTGGGCGCCACGCTCACGACGGTGCGCAGCGCGGATGCCGAGCAGACCATCATCGAGTCGACGCTGGTGGCCTGCGAATCGTCGGTCATCTACCGGCGCCGCACCGTCGGTCAGGTCAGCATCGCCGCGGTGACCGAACTGATGCTGTTCGACGCGAAAAACCCCCGCTCCCTGCTCTATCAGCTGGAGCGGCTACGGGCCAACCTCAAGGACCTGCCCAGCGCGTCGGGGTCGTCACGTCCGGAGCGGACCGTAGAGGAGATCAGCACGCTGCTGCGCCGCTCGGACCCCGCCGAGCTGGAGGTGGCCGTCGACGGGCACCGCGAAGAGCTGGCCGACCTGCTCGCCACGATCCACACCGAGTTGCGCGACCTGGCCGGCGTCATCACCGACACGCAGTTGACCCTGCCCGGCGGCATGCAGCCGCTGTGGGGCCCGGACGAACGACGGGTGATGCCCGCCTAGCCCGCGACGGCGGCCGGCGTGTCCGCCGTCGTCACCTCTTCGATGACGTTATGGATGAACTGCATCTTCTCCAGCACCGGGGCGGGCAGCACGAACGGGTACAGGTCGTCGTGGCCCATCGAGCGGTTCACCATGTTCAGCGACCACGACAGCGGCAGCCACAAGTCGATGATGGCACCAAACGCGCTGGGGCCCAACGGTGGTCGATCAAAGGTCGCCGAGGCCGGCGCGAATCCGGACCACGCGCAGGTGTCCAGGGTGTCGCGGATGTGCAGGTAGTGGGCGAACGTCTCGGCCCAATCCTCGGCCGGGTGCATCGTCGCGTACGACGACACGAAACTTTCCTGCCAGCCCTCCGGTGCACCCTGGTTGTAATGCCGATCCAGCGCTTCCTGATAGTCGGCATCGGGATCGCCGAACAACTCGTTGAACCGCCGCAGGTAATCGTCCGACGTGATGAGGCGGTAAAAGTAGTAGTGCCCGACCTCGTGGCGGAAGTGCCCGAGCAACGTCCGGTAGGGCTCGTCCATCTCGACCCGTAGCTGCTCCCGGTGCACGTCGTCGCCCTCGGCCAAATCGATTGTGATGACGCCATTTTCGTGGCCGGTCATCACCTTTTCCTGCCCACTCGACAGCAACCGGAAGGCCAGCCCGTAATCGGGGTCCTGATCGCGGCCGATGACCGGCAGCCTCAGCTCGTGCAACTCGACGATCAGCCGCCGCTTGGCGGCCTCAGCCGCCGCGAACTCGGCCAGGCCGACCGAGTCGGCATCGTTGGGCCGTTCGGTGGTCAGTACGCACGATGCGCACAGCAGCCGCGGGTTGTTGACTGGCACCAGCCAATTGCACACGGCCACTTGACGGTTAGCGCACAGCTCATACTCGGAGGCGCTGACGAAGCCAGGCTTCTCGCTGGCCTCGCCGTCGGTGATCACCAGCAGAGCCATCTGATCAATTGAGAACCCCAGCGCGCTACCACAATTCAGGCAAGTGGAGTTCTCGAACGTCAGCCGCTGTCCGCAGTTGGGGCAATTGAAATCACGCATGGAGTTCGTCCCCTTCGAAGGGCACCACGTCGACGGCCACGTCGATCACGCTGCGTTCGGAGTCGGTGTAGATGATGCCGCGCAGCGGTGGGACGTCGGCGTAGTCACGGCCCCGCCCCACGATGATGTAGCGCTGGTCGACCATTTGGTCATTGGTGGGATCTAGCCCAAGCCACTCGAACTGGCCGGGTTCCTGCGGGGTCCACACCGCGGCCCAGGCATGGGTCGCGTCGATGCCGATCATTCGTTCCTTTCCGGGGGGCGGGTCGGTGGCCAGATAACCGGACACGTAGCTGGCCGCCAACCCATTGGCTCGCAGGCAGGCGATCGCCAGCCGTGCAAAGTCTTGACATACCCCTTCCCGGGCCGCCAGAACCTCTTTGACCCCGGTGGAAATCGTCGTCGACCCCGATCGGTAGGTGAAGTCGGCGTAAATCCGCGACGTGAGATCGCGCAGCACCTCGATCAGCGGGCGTTCGGGTACGAAACTGGGCGCCGCATAGTCGCGGACCTCGTCGGTGATCTCCGGTGGATTCAGGTCCAGGGCGAATTCGGTGGCCAGCGCTCCCCGGCGCCCGGCCGGCCGGGCCGCTTCCCAGGGCTGCAGCGCCGGCCCGCTGCGGTAGCGCTGCGGGGGCGCCGGATAGACGTCGACGATGGAGTCGCTGGTGACCGTCAGGGCGGTGTGCGGCTCGGTGACATGGAAGTACGAACTGATGTTGCCGTACCCATCGACGCTGGTAGAGCTGTCGGCAGGGGGCGGGTCGATCGTCAGGCGGTGCGCGATGCAGCGCTGGCGCTGGGAGTCGCGCGGCGTCAGGAAGCCGCGGCCGTAGGAGCTGGTCACGATGTCCGAGTAGCGGTACTCGGTGCGGTGGGTGACGCGATGGCGGCGGGTGTCCGGCTCATGCACTGCAGAAGACACGACTGACCTCCTGATATCTCCGAATGCGTGGGTGGGCGACCGATAGCCAATACGGCTCCAACCGCACCCTAGCGGGAGCACAATCGACGTGTGGCCACCTGGGACGATGTCGCCCGGATCGTGGATGAGCTGCCACTCACCCGCGAGCAGTCACCGCATGACTGGAGGGTCGGCAAGAAGTTGCTGGCGTGGGAGCGACCGCTGCGCGTATCGGACCGCGCCGCGCTGGCGGCCAACGGGGTCCAGGCGCCCGAGGGCGACATCCTCGGCGTCTGGGTGTCCGACGAGGGCGTCAAGTTCGCGCTGGTCGCCGACGAGCCGGACATCTACTTCACCACGCCGCACTTCGACGGCTATCCCGCGGTGCTGGTCAGGCTGGCCGCGATCGACGTCCGCGGTCTCGAGGAGCTGATCACCGAAGCCTGGCTGACGCGCGCGCCCAAGAAGCTGGTCCAGGAGTATTTGACCGGCTCGATCTGAGCACCCCTACCGCTGGCCCAGGTCGATCACCCGCTGCAGGTCGTCGACGCACGCCTGGACGACGTCGGCCAGCACCACTTCGTTTCTTTCCCGCGCGTTCGCGAGCAGCAGCGAGGTATGCCGGCGGGCGGCTTCGACATGGCTGGTCGCGGTCGCGGGATCGGAGTCGGCCAGCGCCGTCGCCTGCGCGAGATCGTCGAGCACCGCCTCCGCCGGTTGCGGGAGCCGGGCGCAGCAGCCGTCGACCGCGGGGACCACGGCACGGGCCAGCTGCAGCACCGAGACGGCGAGCAGGGCCAGATGCAGGGCCTGGTGATCCGCGGCTTGCACGGCGTCGCGAAGTCCCCACCGCCGCGGGGCGAATCGCACGACCTGACGCGCCGTGGCCCGCGCCTGGATGAGGCCGCTCAGCTGCTCGTGCACCCTGTCGACGGCGGGCAGCGGCCAGTCCCGAGCGGGAACGTCACGGCCGCGGGCCAGAGCACCGGTGCGGTCCAGCACCGAATGCAGGGTGCGCAACACTTCGACACGCGCGCTGCGCAGCACGACGAGCGGGTCGGCCGGAAACAGCAGGGTGGCGACGACGATCGCCAGTCCCCCACCGATCAGCGCATCGTAGATGCGTTCCCAGCCGACACCGCTGCGATAGAGGGCGATCACCAGAATCGACGACACGACGGTCTGGTTGGCGAACATCATCCCCTGACCGATGTAGCCCTGACCGATGAAGACCGCCGCCAACAGCGCGGCCAGCGCCGCGATCGTGATGGACACCGCGCCGGGTCCGCACAGCGCCTGCACCAGGGTCCCCGTCCCGATGCCCAGGGTCACCCCGACGATCATCTGGATCGCGCGTTGCGCGCGCAGCACGTTGCTGGTCGACAACGACACCGCCGCGGCGATCGGGGCGAAGAACGGTTGCGGGTGTGCCAGCAGGTCATGCGCGATGTACCACGACAGACCCGCTGCTACCGACGTTTGCACGAGATAGAACCACACGCCGCGGACCCGTTGGAAACCCCCGACGACGGCCCGGCCCGCGAACGGCCGCGTCAGCAGCGAAGTGCTCATCTCGCCTGCTTACCGCAGCGCCGGTGCGCGCGGCAATGCGAGACGTGTCAGCCGCGCCGCAACTCGAACAGCGGAATGACCCGGCTGGTCTTCGACTGGTATTCGGCGAACACCGGCGCCGCGGCGACAACCTTGGGCAGGATCGCTTCACGCTCGGCAGGCGGCAGTTCGCGGGCGGTGGCGTCGTAGGTGTCCACGCCGGAGTCGGTGGCCACCTCGAGGTGGGCCTGCGGGTTGGCGCGCAGGTTGTGTACCCACGCCGGATCCTTGGGCGACCCGGCGAACGAGCCGAGGATGATCAGCTTGCCGTCGATGTCGAAATACGCCAGTGGCGATAACCGCGACTGCCCGGACTTGGCGCCCGTCGTGGTGAGCAGCAACAGCTTGGCACCTTCGAACGGTCCGCCTACCTTGCCGCCGTTAGCGCGAAATTCGTCGGCGATGGCGGTGTTGAAAGACTTGACGGTTTCGGTATCTGAGGTCTCGGTCATGCTTGGTCAACCCGTTTGGGTTTGGCATCTATTCCGGACTCTTTGCGTTGCTGGGCGGTGATCGGCGCGGGCGCATCGGTCAGCGGGTCCACGCCGCCGCCCGTCTTCGGGAAGGCGATCACCTCGCGGATGGAGTCCACCCCGGACAGCAGGGCGTTGATCCGGTCCCAGCCGAACGCGATGCCGCCGTGTGGTGGCGCGCCAAACGTGAACGCCTCCAACAGGAATCCGAACTTCTCCTGCGCCTCGGCTTGGTCCAGGCCCATCACCGCGAACACCCGTTCCTGGATGTCGCGGCGATGGATACGGATCGAGCCGCCGCCGATCTCGTTGCCGTTGCAGACGATGTCGTAGGCATCGGCGAGCACCACACCGGGATCGGAGACGAGGGCACCCTCGAACTCCGGCTTGGGCGAGGTGAACGCGTGGTGCACCGCGGTCCAGGCGCCGGAGCCGACGGCGACGTCACCGGCGGCGGTCGCGTCCTCGGCGGGTTCGAACAACGGCGGGTCGACCACCCAGACGAACGCCCAGGCGCCCGCGTCGATCAGGTTGAGCCGCTGGGCGATCTCGCCGCGCGCGGCACCCAGCAGCGCGCGCGACGCCTTCGCCGGGCCGGCGGAGAAGAAGATGCAGTCGCCCGGGCCGGCCCCGACGTGGCCGGCCAGCCCGTCGCGTTCGGCGTCGGTCAGATTCTTGGCCACCGGACCACTCAGCTCGCCGTCGTCGCCGACCAGCACGTAGGCCAGCCCGCGGTGCCCGCGCTGTTTGGCCCAGTCCTGCCAGCCGTCCAGCGTGCGGCGCGGCTGCGACGCCCCGCCCGGCATCACCACCGCACCGACGTACGGCGCCTGGAACACCCGGAATGTGGTGTCGGAGAAGAACTCTGTGCACTCGACGAGCTCCAGCCCGAAGCGCATGTCCGGCTTGTCGGACCCGAACCGCCGCATGGCGTCGGCGTAGCTGATCCGCGGGATCGGCGTCGGGATCTGGTAGCCGATCAGGGCCCACAGCGCGGTCAGGATCTCCTCGGAGATCGCGATGATGTCCTCGACGTCGACGAAGCTCATCTCCATGTCGAGCTGAGTGAACTCCGGTTGCCGGTCGGCACGGAAATCCTCGTCGCGATAGCAGCGCGCGATCTGGTAGTAGCGCTCCATGCCGGCGACCATCAGCAACTGCTTGAACAGCTGCGGACTTTGCGGCAGCGCGTAGAACGATCCGGGGTGCAGCCGCGCCGGCACCAGGAAGTCGCGCGCGCCCTCCGGCGTCGAACGGGTGATCGTCGGCGTCTCGATCTCGACGAAGTCGTGACGCGCCAGCACCGACCGGGCGGCGGCATTCACTTTGGAGCGCAACCGAATTGCCGCCGCCGGTCCGTCGCGGCGCAGGTCGAGGTAGCGGTACTTGAGCCGCAGCTCCTCCCCCGCCGGCTCGTCCAATTGGAATGGCAGCGGCGCACTTTCACCGAGCACGGTCAACGACGTGACGTTCAGTTCGACATCGCCGGTGGGAATCTCGGCGTTGGCGTTACCCTCCGGGCGGATCTCGACGACGCCTTGCACCGCGACGCAGAACTCGGCGCGCAACCGGTGCGCCTGTTCCAGCACGTCTGCCGCGCGGAACACCACCTGCGCGATGCCGGACGCGTCCCGCAGGTCGATGAAGATGACGCCACCGTGATCGCGGCGGCGAGCCACCCACCCGACCAGCGTCACCCGTTGGCCGGCGTCGCGATCCCTTAGCGAACCAGCGGCGTGGCTGCGCAGCACGAATACTCCTCTTTACGTTGGACGACTGACCAGTCTAAGGGGCGGTGTAACTTCGCTTTTATCGCCACAAACATCGCTCTCGTCGGTCCCGGCGCTGTCGGCACGACGGTCGCCGCACTGCTGCACAAGGCCGGGCATTCGGTGCTGATCTGCGGCCGCACGCCCCGCGCCAGCATCGAACTGCGTCCCGACGGCCAGGACCCGATCGTGGTGCCGGGGCCCGTGCACACCGATCCCGATCACGTGTCCGGACCCGTCGACGTGGTGATACTGGCGGTCAAGGCCACCCAGAACGAGGCCTCGGCCGGCTGGCTCTCGCGCCTGTGCGCCGAGCACACCATCGTCACGGTGCTGCAGAACGGCGTCGAGCAGGTCGAGCAGGTCCAGCCGCTGTGCCCGTCGTCGCCCGTGGTTCCGGGGATCGTCTGGTACGGCGCCGAGACCCAGCCCGAGGGCTGGGTGCGGCTGCGCACGGAGCCCGCACTGGTGCTGCCCAGCGGCCCTTCGGCGCAGACGGTTGCCGAGCTGCTGCGGGACGCCGGCTGCCGGGTGGACTGCGACCCCGACTTTCTCACCAGCGCCTGGCGCAAATTGCTGCTCAACGCGTTGGCCGGGTTGATGGCGCTGTCGGGACGGAGGTCCGGGATGTTCCACCGCGACGACGTCGCCGAGCTGTCGCACCGCTATGTCGCCGAATGTCTGACCGTCGCGCAGGCCGAAGGCGCCCGGTTGCCCGACGATATCGTCGGCGAATTGGTCGGCACCTTCCGCAGCGCGCCGCAGGACATGGGCACCTCGATCCTGGCCGACCGGGAGAACCACCGGCGGATGGAATGGGACCTGCGCAACGGGGTGATCATCCGCAAGGCACGCGCGCACAACCTGCCGACACCGATCAGCGATGTGCTGGTGCCACTGCTGGCCGCGGCCAGCGACGGTCCCGGCTGAGGGACAGGCAGGCTAGGGTCGTCGCCATGCATCCCTGCGAGCGCGTCGATCTCGACTTCATCGAGAACGCGCCATTCCGGTTTCGCAACAGCGTCGACCTGGCCATCACACCCGAGCAGGTTTTCGAGGTGCTGGCCGACGCCGAGGCCTGGCCGCGCTGGGCGTCGGTGATCACCAAGGTGACCTGGACCAGTCCCGAGCCGCGCGGGGTGGGCACCACCCGCATCGTCGAGATGCGGGGCGGTATCACCGGTGACGAGGAATTTCTGGCCTGGGAGCCGTTCACCCGCATGGCCTTCCGGTTCAACGAGTGCTCCACCAAAGCCGTCGCCGCTTTCGCCGAGGACTACCTAGTCGAGGTCATCCCCGGCGGCTGCCGGCTGACCTGGACCATGGCCCAGAAACCGGCCGGGCCGGCCCGATTTGCGATGGTCTTCACCGGGCCGCTGCTGAACCTGGGCCTGCGCCGGTTCTTGAGCAACCTGCGCCGCTATACCGACAACCGATTTGCTGCTACGCAACAACGTTAGGTGTGTGCAAAGCTAAACCATGACCTTCAACGAGGGTATGCAGATCGACACCAGCACCGCGGCGTCATCCGGCGGTGGCGGCATGGGGATGGCCCTCGGGGGCGGCGGGATCGGGTTGCTGATCCTGGTAGCGGCCTTGTTCCTCGGCATCGATCCCGGCAAGGTCATGGCCCCGCAGGGCGCGAACACCGGCGGCTACTCGGCGCCCGGATTCGACCTTAGCCAGTGCAAGACCGGAGCCGACGCCAACAAGTACGTGCAGTGCCGCGTCGTCGCCACCGGCAACTCGGTGGACGCGGTGTGGCACCAGCTGATGCCGAACTACACCCGCCCGCATGTGCGGCTGTTCACCGGATCGGTCAACACCGGCTGCGGACCGGCCACCACCGCGGTGGGGCCGTTCTACTGCCCGGTCGACCAGACCGCGTATTTCGACACCGACTTCTTCAAGGAACTGGTCGATAGATTCGGTTCCAGCGGTGGGCCTTTCGCGCAGGAGTACGTGGTCGCCCACGAATATGGCCACCACGTCCAGCAGTTGCAGGGCAACCTGGGCCGCGCCCAGCAGGGCGCACAGGGCGCCGGCGGGAACGGGGTCCGCACCGAGTTGCAGGCCGACTGCTACGCCGGCATCTGGGCGCACTACGCGTCGACGGTCAAGCAGGAAAGCACCGGCGTACCGTACCTAGAGCCGTTGAGCGACAAAGACATTCAGGACGCGCTCTCGGCTGCCGCCTCGGTCGGCGATGACCGGATCCAGAAGGAGTCGACGGGTCGCGTCAATCCCGAGTCGTGGACCCACGGATCCGCCGCACAACGCCAAAAGTGGTTCACCGTCGGCTACCAGACCGGCGATGTGCAGCAGTGCGACACGTTCGCCTCGACGAACCTCGGCTAGACCCACGCCCGGCCGGAGGCCCGGCCGGGCCGACTAACCGGCCTTGCAGGTGACGGTGGTGGTGGCGTCCGCCTGGGCGATCACCTGACCGTCCACCGCGATCTCGCAGTGGAACGAGGCCGGGCCGTTGCCCGAGTCCGGCCAGTGCAGCATGCCGCTGGCGGTGATGCTCGCGTACTGGTTCGGGTTTGCCAGCGTTGCCGTGTAGGTGACCGGCGTTCCCCCGCTGAGTGGGGCCTGCACGCTGGTCATGAACTTCGACGGGTCCGCGCTGTAGGCGGACGGGCTGGGCGGATCGGAACTCACATAGTTCACCGTGGCCGTCAGGTTGCCGGTCGAGGTGATCGTGTAGGTCACCTGGTGGCCGTCCGCATGCGCCGTCGCCGGTCCGAGAATCACTCCCCCTACCAGCGCAAACGCTGCCAACGCCGCCGCGCCGGCCCCTTTTCGCAGGTTCGTTTTCACGCTCGTCATATCGAAAACGCTACCGGATTTGTTACCGACGGCTCCGGCGTTCACCCTTCGATATGCCAACGGACGCCCGGCTCGGGTATGAAGCAGGCATGACCGACGACGTCGATCCGGCCGTTCCGGACAGCGCGCCTGGCATTAGCCGCCGCCGGTTGTTGACCACCAGCGCCACCTCCGCGGTCGTCGGGTTGGGCGTCGGCGCCGGCGTCGGGGTGGGGACCGCCGCGCTGTTGTGGTCCGACTCGCACGAGCCCGGACTGCTGCGTCAGCCGGATCGCAGCGGCGCGCCGCCGGTGTTCGGCCTGCACCTGCAATTCGGCAAGAACGCCGGCACCGAGGTGGTGGTGTCCTGGCACAGCACCGAGACCGTCCGCAATCCGCGGGTGATGCTCGGCACGCCGGGGTCCGGTTACGGCCAGACCATCGCTGCAGAAACCCGAACGTATCGAGATGCCAAGTCCAACAATGAAGTTCGCGTCAACCACGCTCGCCTGACCAATCTGACGCCGGACACCGACTATGTGTACGCCGCGATCCACGACGGCGCCGAACCGGAGCAGGGCACCGTGCGGACCGGGCCCGTCGGGCGAAAGCCGTTGCGCTTCACAAGCTTCGGCGATCAGTCCACCCCTGCGCTGGACAAGATGCCCGACGGCACCTACAGCACCGACAACATCGGCTCGCCCGCGGCCGCCGACACCACGCTGGCGATCGAGCGTCTAGGTCCGTTGTTCAACCTCGTCAACGGCGACCTGTGCTACGCCAATCTCGCCCAGGACCGCGTCCGCACCTGGTCGAACTGGTTCGAGAACAACACGCGCTCGGCGCGCTACCGGCCGTGGATGCCGGCCGCCGGTAATCACGAAAACGAGTTGGGCAACGGGCCGGTCGGCTACGGCGCGTACCAGACGTACTTCACGGTGCCCGATTCCGGGGCAAGCCCCGAATTGCGGGGGCTCTGGTACTCGTTCACCGCCGGTTCGGTGCGAGTGATCAGCCTCAACAACGACGACGTGGCCTACCAGGACGGCGGCAACTTCTACGTCCACAACTATTCGGGTGGCGAGCAGAAGCGTTGGCTGACAACCGAACTCGCGGCGGCGCGGCGCGATCCCGATATCGACTGGGTGGTCATCTGCATGCATCAGACCGCCGTCTCCACCGCCGAACGGGCCAACGGCGCCGACCTCGGCGTCCGCGAGCAATGGCTGCCACTGTTCGACCAGTACCAGGTCGATCTGGTGTTGTGCGGTCACGAACACCACTACGAGCGGTCTCATCCGTTGCGGGGAACCGAAAGCACCGACACCCGGACGCCGATAGCCGTCGACACCCACGACGTGATCGATACGACCCGCGGGACGGTGCACGTCGTCGCGGGTGGCGGCGGCACCTCGGCACCGACCAACGGCATGCTCTTCCCCGAACCCCGGTGCCGGGTGATCACCGGCGTCGGAGCGTTCGATGCTTCGATCGGGCGCAAGAAGCCGATTTACGTCGTCGAGGACGCACCCTGGTCGGCGTTTCGCGACTTCGAGAACCCTTATGGCTTCGTGGCTTTCGACGTCGATCCGGGCCAACCGGGCGGCGACACCTCGATCAAGGCCACGCATTACGCGCTGCGCGGGCAACTCGGCGCGGTCGCGGTCGTGGAGCAGTTCACCCTGACCAAACCGCGCGGCGACAAGCCCGCTTAGAACAGCGTGGGCTGACCGGGTTCCGGCCCGGACTTCGGCGCCTGCGAAAACGGTCGCTGGTCACCGGTCAGCCGGTGTTTGACGATCAGCGCAGCGGCCCGCGCCCGCAACATTTCGCGGTAGTCGGGCGGCAAATACGCTCCGCGCCGGTACAACTCGCGGTAGCGGCCGACGAGTTCGGGATGGGAACCGGCCAGCCAGGACATGAACCAGCCGCGGGTGGATCGGCGCAAATGCAGGCCGAAGACGGTGACGCTGGTGGCGCCGGCGGCCGAGATCTGGCCGAGCAGTCCGTCGAGGTGCTCGACGGAGTCGGTGAGGTGCGGCAGCACCGGCGCGACCATCACGTGGCAGTCGAGGCCGGCGTCGCGGATGGCGGCGATCAGACCCAGGCGCGCCTGCGGCGTCGGCGTTCCCGGCTCGACGTCTCGGTGCAGCTCCGCGTCGCCGACCGCCAGCGACACCGCGACCGACACTGGAACCTGTTGAGCCGCAGCGGTTATCAGTGGCAGGTCACGCCGCAGCAGCGTGCCTTTGGTCAGAATGGACAGCGGCGTGCCGGATTCGGCGAGCGCGCCGATGATGCCGGGCATCAACGCGTAGCGGCCCTCGGCGCGCTGGTACGGATCGGTGTTGGTGCCCAGCGCGACCGCTTCGCGTCGCCACGACGGCCGGCGCAGCTCGCGGCGCAATACCTGCGCGACATTGGTCTTGACCACGATCTGGGTGTCAAAGTCGGTGCCGGGGTTGAAATCCAGATATTCGTGGGTGGGGCGGGCGAAACAATAACGGCAGGCGTGCGAGCAGCCGCGGTAGCCGTTGACGGTATAGCGAAACGGCAGCGCGGCCGCGTCCGGAATTCTGTTGAGCGCCGATTTGCACAGCACCTCGTGAAAGGTGATCCCCTCGAACTGGGGTGCGCGGACACTGCGGACCAGGCCGATCCGCTGCAGTCCTGGTAATGCCCCGTCGTCGACCGGTTCCCCGTTGACAGCGACGGCCTGTTTTGCCCACCGCATACCACTATTCGAACAATTGTTCGATGCGATGTCAAGCGATGTCCTTGACCGATTGTTTAGCAGACGCTAAATTTAGCAGATGCTGAACAATGAGACGATGGTCGACCCCGTCGCGCTGTACCGCACCGCCACTGATCGCGCGATCACCGTTGTCGAAACGGTGCGGTCCGATCAACTCGATTGGCCCACACCATGTTCAGAGTGGAACGTGCAACAGCTCATCGATCATCTCGTCGGGGGCGCGGAGTATCTCCTCGCAGCGGCGGCGGGTCGCCAACCCGCGGTGGTGCAGGATGCGATGCCGCGCGGTTATCGCAAGGACGTTCATCGGGTGCTGACAGCTGTCTCAAAGCCGGGGGTGCTGGAACGAACCTGCGCGTCCCCGCTCGGCTTTGATTGGCCGCTCGCTCAGGCGGTCGCCGGGACGTTTATGGATGTGCTGATCCACACCTGGGATCTGGCACGCGCCACCGGTCAGGACGAGCAGCTCGACCCCGCACTGGTTCAGGTGTGTACGGCGATGTTCGTACCCGAGATGCCCCGGCGGGGAAGGGCAGCCGGCATCATCGGACCAGAGGTGGAGCTCAGCGCTGACGCTTCGGCGCAGGATCGGCTCCTGGCCGCGATGGGTCGTCGCCCATGAGCGAGGCCGCCGTCGAGAACGCGATCAGGGCCTTGGCCCACCCGGGACGGCGGACGATGTTGCAGCTGGTCTGGGACCAGGAACGCACCGCGTCCGCTCTCGCCGAAGCCGCGGGGTTGTCGAAATCGGCTGCAAGTCAACATCTCAAGCTGCTGCGCGAGGCAGGCCTCGTGGAGGTCCGGGTGGAGGCCACCCGCCGGTTGTATCGCGCTGACCTTGCCCGCGTTGGCCAGATCGCTGCGCTACTCGACGAATTCTGGGCTGCTCCGTTGCAACGGCTGCGTGCGACCGCCGAATCAGATCCGACATGAAACTGGCCGCCCAGCAACTCGTAGTCCACGCCAGCGCGCAACGGGTGTTCGAACTGTTCACCGACCCGGATCAATTCATTCAGTGGATGGCCCCGCAAGCCACGCTCGAACCGATTCCCGGCGGGATCGTGCGATGGACCCATCCCAACGGCGACACCGTCTCTGGCCGCTACCTGGAGATCACGCCACACCGGATCGTATTCACCTACGGATGGGAACGCCCCGAGGTCGAAATACCGCCTGGCTCAACCACTGTCGAGATCGACCTGACTCCTCAGCCGGACGGTTCCACCATGGTCACATTGGTCCATCGCGGCCTCGACGAGCCCGCCGCCGATGCCCACCGCGGCGGCTGGGCGCACTACATCGACCGCATGCGACGCACGGCCGAGGGTGAGGACGTCGGCGCCGACCCGTGGGCGCAACGTCGGGTACCCACGTTCGAAGAGCGGCGAACGTGACCAATGACGCCTCACCCGAAGTCTGCTTCTCCGACCTCGCGGAAATCCTCTTGAAAACCGACTCGGTGACTCGCTCAACGATGATGGGCCTACCCTGCCTGCGCGTCAACGGGCTCTTCTTCGCATCGTTCGACCCGCGAACCGATTGCTTGGTGGTCAAGCTTCCCGCGGCAAGAGTTGATGAACTCATCACGTCCGGATTGGCCTTACCCTTCGCCCCGGCCGGACGCCGCTTTCGGGAATGGGCCGCTATCACACCCAGCCAATCGCCACACTGGCCGGCCCTCCTCAACGAGGCCCTGGCCTTTTGCGCTTGATCGAAGGGCAATATGGAAAGAGGAATCTTCCGGCTCCTCCTGGGTTAAATGCGCAATATCGCTGGCCGAGAACTGAAGTGGCGGAGGGGTACTTGTCGAATCCTGGGTATGAAGGCGAACTGCGGTCCGAGCAGGACTACGTGACCGGGCTCTATGCGCGCCTCGATGCCGAGCGCGCCCGGGCGAAGGAGAATTTCCGCGCGGCATTGCTGGGCGATGGCGAGAGCCTGTCGGACCGGGACGCGGAGGTCCGGGCGGTGGCGAGGGAGGTCAAACGGCTGGACGTCGCCGACTACGGGCTGTGCTTCGGGCGGTTGGACGCCATCTCCGGTGAACGCAGCTACATCGGCCGCATCGGCCTGTTCGACGCCGACAACGAGTATCACCCGCTGCTGCTCGACTGGCGCGCTCCGGCCGCCCGGGCGTTCTATGTCGCGACCGCCGCCACCCCGGAGGGCATGCACCGCCGGCGCCAGTTCCACACCCGCGGGCGAAGCATCGACGACTTCACCGACGAGGTGTTCGGCCGGCCGGGCGCGGACGCGCAAGGCGATGGGGCCCTGCTGGCGGCGATCAACGCGCCACGAGGCGAGGGCATGCGCGACATCGTCGCGACCATTCAGGCCGAGCAGGACGAGATCATCCGGCTCGATCATCCCGGCGTGCTGGTGATCGAGGGTGGCCCCGGCACCGGCAAGACGGTCGTGGCGCTGCATCGCGTCGCGTACCTGCTGTACACCCAGCGCGAGCGCATCGAGCGCCACGGAGTCCTTGTGGTGGGACCTAATCCGGCGTTCCTGCGCCATGTCGATCGGGTGCTGCCGTCGCTGGGCGAGTCCAGCGTGGTGTTCATGACGCCGGGCGATCTGGTCCCTGGAATGCGCGTCACCGCCGAGGACACCCCGGAGTGCGCGGCGTTCAAGGGGTCGCTGAAAATCCTCGACGTGCTGGCCGCCGCGGTCGCCGATCGGCAGCGACTACCCGAGCGCCCGCTGGAGATCGAACTGGCCGACGTCACAATGCGCATCGACGCCGAGATCGGCGGCTGGGCGCGAGACGAGGCACGCGGCAGCGGACAACCGCACAACCAGGCCCGCGCGGTGTTCATCGACATCCTCACCTGGGCGCTGACCGAGCGCGCGATCGCCCGGATCGGCCGCGGCTGGTTGACCCGCGAGGACCGCAGCGCATGG
Source organism: Mycobacterium sp. NGS40 (assembly GCF_059812735.1). Classification (NCBI taxonomy): domain Bacteria; kingdom Bacillati; phylum Actinomycetota; class Actinomycetes; order Mycobacteriales; family Mycobacteriaceae; genus Mycobacterium; species Mycobacterium sp. NGS40. The sequence goes on along the minus strand of NZ_JCALDG010000010.1, from coordinate 22,431 downwards.
GAACAGCTGCGTTCCGACCTGCTCGCCGAGCTGGCGGACAACGAGCAGTTCGCCGCCGCACTCGACCGGCTCTGGCCGATCCTGACACCGCGGGAGCTGCTGGCTTCGCTGTACCTCTCCCCCGAGCGGCTGCATGCCGTGGGTGCGCCCCAGTCGCTGTTGCGTGTCGACGGCGAGGCCTGGACGGTGTCGGACGTGCCGCTGCTCGACGAGCTGGTCGATCTGCTCGGCCGCGACAAGGCGGCCGAGGCCGCGGAGGCGAACGCCAAGCGCGAGCGCAACTACGAGGCCGAGTACGCCGCCGGCGTGCTGGACCTGATGATCGCGCGCGAGGATCTGATGGACGACGAGGACCAGCTGATGGCCCGCGACGTGATCCATGCCGAGGCCCTAGCCGACCGTTTCATCGAGCGCGACACGCGTGAACTCGCCGAACGTGCTGCGGCAGATCGAGATTGGACCTATCGCCATGTCGTGGTCGACGAGGCCCAGGAACTGTCCGAGATGGACTGGCGGGTGCTGATGCGACGTTGCCCCGGCCGGTCCTTCACCGTGGTCGGCGATCTCGCCCAGCGCCGGTCGGCCGCCGGTGCGACATCGTGGCAAGCGATGCTGCAGCCGTACGTGCCGGGCCGGTGGGATTACCGGTCGCTGACGGTCAACTACCGCACGCCGGAAGAAATCATGACGGTCGCCGCCGCGCTGCTCGAGGAGTTCGCGCCGGGGGTACAGCCACCGGAATCGGTTCGCGCCTGCGGCGCGCGGCCCTGGTCGCGACAGGTCACCGACGACGAATTGCCTGGCGCGATTGAAGAATTCGTGCGCGACGAAGCCGGTCGTGACGGCACCAGCGTTGTGATCGGTCCACCCGGGGTGCCGGGTACGGTGCCGGTCTCACAGACCAAGGGATTGGAGTTCGACGCCGTGCTGGTGGTCGACCCGCAGCGGATCCTCGCGGACGGCCCGCGCGGCGCATCCGAGCTCTACGTCGCCCTCACCCGCGCCACCCAACGGCTCGGCGTCTTGCATCGAGAACCGTTGCCAGAGGCGCTGTCCGGCTTGGCCGTCTTGAACTAGAAGGGCGGCGGATCCGGATCGCCTGTGGCAGTGAGCGATTCGTCCGGCCCCACCCGCGCCTGGCGGTTCTGCCGACGTTCGGCGGCGATGCGAGCGGCGCGATTCTGGGCGCGAGTCTGCCGTCGCATCGGCATCATCGCGGTCCGCTCGCCGCAGTAGTCCTGCAGCCGTTCGATGTCGGGCGCCGGCGCGCCGCTTGTCGGCTGGCACAGGCTCGGGAACAGCAGCGCGCTGCCCGGGGTGGTGACATAGGTCTGACCAGCCGGCGAGGTCAGAATCACCGTCCCGTCGGGCAGCTGCTTGTCGCGCCATCCCCAGAACGTCTTGACCAGGTGATGAGTCCTGCAGTAGCACTTCAGGTTTGACGCATGCGTCGGGCCACCGTCGCCGTACGGGATCGTATGGTCGACGTCGCACTCGACTGCCGGCCGGTCGCAACCCGGCCAGCGGCAGGTCAGGTCTCGGCATCGCACGAAATCCCGCAGCGCCGCCGAAGGCACATATCCGGGTTCGGGCGCAGCATCGGCGGGATGGACCAGCGGCACCAGCCGGGCCGACTTGGCAAGTTCGGCAACGAGTTCCGGCGGGATGAGTCCGTCCGCACCGAGCTGGGACGCGGGCACCGAGCCGGTACCGTCGACCGCGGCCCGCTCGGCGATCACATGAATGACGACGGGCGACGCGGCGGGACGCTTGCCCGCCGCGCAGTCGGGCCGGCCGCACCGGCACCCCAGCCGGTCGGCGGAAACGGCCAGCGCGCCCAGCGCGTCGGCCCGGCGCTGCTCACGGCCGCGCGGGTCGTGTTCACACACCGTGGCAGCCAGCGCGTTCAACCGCTTTTCCAGAGCCCGGGCGTCGGGGGTCAGCAAGGAACCGTGGATCTCGGACGTGCCGTCGCCGATGTCCGCGATCCATACCTCGCGCCCGGATTGCCGTTGCTTTCGCCGCCGGACGGCATCGGCATCGGCCCGCACCACAATCCTGTCCACCTGCCCGGCCAGCCGACCGTGCGTCAGCGATGGCCAACGCGGCAAGCAAACCGCCAACTCCGCATCGACTCTGGCCAGTGCCTCGTCGTCGGTCAGCAGATCGGTGCGGTAGACGATCGTCTGAAACATCCGATAGTCGATGTCGCCGGCCTTGAACACCGCTGCAACCTTCGGCAACCGCTCACGCATTGCCCGGGCGTACCGAAGGCGACTCGCCGCCAGCCCCTGACTGATCCGCAACGCCGCCGCCACTTCGGCGGCCACCGCCTCCATCGTGTCGACCGCCCATGCCTCGGTGTCCGAACAACGCGCCAGTCGATAGGCGAACAGGTCTGCGATGTCGGTCAGCTGGGTGGCGGCCGCCCGATTTTCCGCCCGTGCGGACGAGCGGATGCGATTGACCAAGGCCGCGGAATCGGGTGTGGTGGACGGATAGCGCCGCCCGAAGACCTCATCGATCTCGTCGCAGCTACTCGAACCCATGTTCGAATGATACAACGCCCCACCGACAAGAAAGTCAGCCTGAAACGCAAGTGACACAAGTGATTTGGCGCGAACTGACTCACGCCTCGTCGGCCAGCAACTCCCCCTGTTGCGCAGGGACGGCGTGACGGCCGGTCATCACGCTCATCAGGCCGTCCTGGTAAGTGAGGCCGGGTGGCTTGACCTTCGGGGTAGCCGGGAGCTCGTCGGGCCTGGGAGCGGACTTCGGCCAGGCCGGCGGTACCGACAGCGAGCCCAGCGCGGGCGACGCGCCCAGAGCCGCGCACTCCACCACCACGCTGGAGAAATCGCGGAACGACTTCACCCTGGGAGGGGTTGCCCCGCTCGGCATCTCAGCACGTTCCACGGACGTCTCCTTATCGGCCGGCCTGCGCGGCGACGACGCCTGTCCCGCGCAATCTTGCACGACCGTACAATAACCACGGGCCGCCATGAACCAGTTTGCTGAATATTCGTCGACGGGATCGCTAATTTCCGCCCGCCCGGTCAAAACCGGCGGCGATGAGCGCCCAAAACGCGAGAGCACCTCGGCGACAACCGAATCGAGCGGCACCGACACCTGCTCGTTGCCCTCAGGCCTTGCGCCCCCGCTTCGGGTCGCTGCGGTAGGTAGCGATGTGCCCGAGCGCCATGTCCAGCGCGAGTTCGAGAGGCCGCGCGCTGCGCATCGTCTGCGCCATCAGCAAGCCGCCTTGCACCGCACTCATCATCGACAGTGCGAGATCGGCGGGATCGGCATCGGCGGACAATTCACCATTGCCACGCATCGTCGTCATGCCAGCAGCGAGATATGCCTGCCACTCGGCGAAGCTCTGCGCAAGCTGCTGTCGCGCCGAGTCGGATTGTTCGGCGAGCTCGCCCACGAGCGAACCTAGCGGGCAACCCCCGACACCGTGTGTAGCGCGGGCCATCGCCAAGACATGGTCGCACCAGCGCTGCAGTCCTTCCCACGAGGAGACTTCGCCGAGATTTGGCTGCTGGGCCGCGATGACCTGGCCGAGTTGGGTCTTGATGACCTCGCAGATGAGCGCTTCCTTGTTCGGGAAGTAGTGGTACAGCTGCGACTTACTCGTGTTGGTATCGGCGATGACGTCGTCCAGGCTTGTTCCGGCGACACCCTGCCGGCGGACGAGTGCCGCGGCCGCAGCGACGATTCGCGCTCTGGTCGCCGCACCGCGATTCGTCAGCCGCGCACCCGCGGGGCGCTCTTTTGACGGCATGAAGCAGAAGTGTAGATCGAATTGGACTTGATAGTCCAGTTCGGGTTCAGCACACTTTGTCCACGTCGTCCGCCTACCCCGGGAGAGGAATGCATGTCCCGCCTGAATAACGGTGATCAGTTTCCCGCGTTAGAACTTCCAGCGGTCGGTGGCGGCACGATCTCGCTACCGGGCGATCTCGCCGGGTACTACGGCGTCGTCCTGATCTACCGCGGGTCGTGGTGCCCCTACTGCAACGCGCAGTTGGCCGCGTTCTCTCGTGCCGCCGACGCGCTGAACGACCTTGGCGTCAAGGTCGTCGCCTTCTCGGTCGACGATGCCGAGACCACCGCAGCGCTGGTGTCGAAGCGCAAGCTGTCCTTCCCGGTCGGCCACAGCGCCGACGCCGACAAGATCGCCGCAGTGACCGACGCCTACGTCAGCGAGGAGCCGCACTACCTGCAATCGACCGGCTTCGTCCTGGCGCCGGACGGGACGGTCCGACTCGCCGTCTACTCGAGCGGTGCGATAGGCCGGCTGGTCGCCGACGACGTGATCGGCTTCATCCGCTACATCAAGGAGCATCCGGACCTACGATGAGCAACCCCGCGAAAATCTTGCGATACAACACGCCATTCCTGGGTTGGGTGATGTTCTGGTTCGGATTGTTGAAGTTGATCGAACCGTTTCGTACGCAGTTCAATGTTCAAATCACCAACAGTCGATTGCCGCGATCCAGCATACCGATGGGCATAGTCGGTGAGATATCTATTGGGTTGAGTCTGCTTTCAGCCTCCCGCTTGAGGCGCAAACACTCTCCACGTGCCAACCCGCTCACCTCCGCCGCCTCAGCCGCACTGATTGCCAACATGGCGGGGGCTACCTATGTACATCTGCACCCGGAGGTGCCAGCCGAGGTGCTTCCCCTGCGGATCAAGCCTCCGTTCATACCGCTGTTGTGTATGTGGTTGGCTGCGGTGAATGTGCTTGCCGTTCATCGAGACAACGACCCGCGTCAACCGATCCGAAAGTGATGGCAGTGCCCGACGACACGTGTCCGCCTTATCAGACCTTGTTCAACGCCGCGAAAATCGGAAGGGTCGAACTCGCCAATCGCGTGGCCCTGGCACCGATGACACGAGTCAGCGCGACGGCCGACGGACTGCCCACCGACCAGGTCGCTGCCTACTACCGCAGATTCGCCCGGGGCGGATTCGGCCTGTTGATCACGGAGGGGCTTTACATCGACGACCTGACCAGTCAGGGATATCTCTTTCAACCAGGCATCGCCAACGCCGTGCACGCGTCGGCCTGGCAGCCAGTGGTCGAGGGTGTCCATGACTGCGGGGCCAAATATTTCGCTCAACTCATGCATGCCGGCAGCCAGTCGCAGGGCAACCCGCATACCGACACCACCTGGGGGCCGTCCGCCATACGCCCGAAAGGCGAGCAACTACCCATGTACCGCGGTGCCGGCCCCTTCAAAATTCCCCAAGCGATGACCGTCGAGCATCTCGGCCGAGTCCGCAGCGCCTTCGTCAACGCCGCGCGGCAGGCGCGCGACGCCGGGTTCGACGGTGTGGAGATCCACGGTGCGAATGGGTATCTGCTGGACGAATTCCTCACCGACTACCTGAATACCCGCACCGACGATTACGGCGGCAGCGTCGCCAATCGGGTGCGCCTCGCGGCCGAGGTCTGCCACGACGTCGCGTCGGCAGTCGGTGGCGAGATCGCGGTCGGTATCCGGATCTCCCAGGGAAAGGTTTCCGACAACCACCATCATTGGACGGGCGGCGAGGACGACGCGGCCACCATCTTCGCCACGCTGGCCGACACCGGCATCGATTACATACACACCACCGAATATCGCGCGCTTGCACCGGCATTCGCCGGTTCAGACAAATCGCTCGCGCAGCTTGCGAAGCAGTACAGCGGGCTGCCGATCATCGCCAACGGCCACCTGGACGACCCGAAAGACGGCGCCGCCATCATCGACTCGGGCGCTGCCGATGTCGTCGCCCTGGCCAAACCCGCGCTGGCGAATCGCGACTGGCCCCATCGGGTGCGATCCGGACGACCGTTGTCACCGGATGTGCCGCGGGACCTGTTCGGGCCCGTCGCCAACATCAAGGATTGGGAAGTCGCCTGAAACGCGAGAGAACCTCGGCGACAACCGATTCGATCGGCACCGACACCTGCTCCCCGGCCGCGAGATCCTTGACGCCGACCGTGCCGGACTCCAGATCGCGATCACCGGCGACCAGCGCGAGGCGGGCACCGGATCGGTCGGCGGCGCGCATCGCGCCCTTGAGCCCACGATCGCCGTAGGCCATATCGACCCGGACGCCGGCGGCCCGCAGCTCACCGCCCAGCACCGCCAGCCGCAGCTTGGCCGCGTCGCTGAGCGGCACTCCGAAGACGTCGCAACGCGTGGTCTCCCCCGCACTCTTGCCCTCGGCGCGCAACGCCAGCAGCGTGCGGTCCACGCCGAGTCCAAAACCGATGCCGGACAGGTCTTGTCCACCGAGCCGGCGCATCAACCCGTCGTAGCGGCCGCCGCCACCGATGCCCGATTGCGCGCCGAGTCCGTCGTGCACGAACTCGAAAGTCGTCTTGGTGTAGTAATCGAGCCCGCGCACCATCCGCGGGTTGATGACGTAGGGCACACCCAGCGCGTCGAGGTGGGCCAGCACCGTGTCGAAGTGCTGCTTGGCCTCATCGGACAGGTGATCGAGCAGCACCGGCGCATCGGCCGTCATGGCCTTCACCTCGGGCCGTTTGTCGTCGAGCACGCGCAGCGGGTTCAGTCGTGCGCGTCGCAGTGTTTCCTGGTCGAGGTCGAGCCCAAACAAGTACTCCTGCAACAGTTCCCGGTACTGCGGTCGGCAACTGTCGTCGCCCAGCGAGGTGATCTCCAGCCGGAACCCGTCCAGGCCCAGTGACCGGAACCCGCCGTCGGCAATCGCTATCACTTCGGCGTCCAGCGCCGGGTCGTCGACGCCGATCGCCTCGACGCCCACCTGCTGCAGCTGGCGATACCGGCCGGCCTGCGGACGCTCGTAGCGGAAGAACGGCCCGGCGTAACAGAGCTTGACGGGCAGCGCGCCGCGGTCCAGGCCGTGCTCGATCACCGCGCGCACCACCCCGGCGGTGCCCTCCGGCCGCAGCGTCACCGAGCGGTCACCACGGTCGGCGAAGGTGTACATCTCCTTGGACACCACGTCGGTGGATTCACCGACGCCGCGGGCGAACAGCCCGGTGTCCTCGAAGATGGGCAGCTCGATGTCACCGTAGCCGGCCCGCCGTGCCGCGCCCAGCAGGCCAGCACGCACCGCGACGAACTGTGCCGAGTCCGGCGGGACATAGTCGGGCACGCCCTTGGGCGCGGAAAACGCGGTGAACGACTCCGTCATCCGGCCAGGCCTTCGAGGAACGGATTGAAACGCCGCTCGGCCCCGATCGTGGTCGCCGCGCCGTGGCCGGGCAGCACCACGGTGTTGTCGTCGAGCACCAGAAGCTTGTCGATGATCGAGGTCAGCAAATCGCGGCCGCTGCCGCCGAACAGGTCGGTGCGGCCCACCGAGCGCTCGAACAGGGTGTCGCCGGTGAACACCACGTCTTGGTCCGCGGCCACCCGGAAGACCACCGATCCGCGGGTGTGTCCGGGCGTGTGGTCGACGTTGACGCTGACGTTGCCCAGGTCGATCTTGTCGCCGTCGCGGTCCAGTTCGATCACCTGCTTGGGCTCCCGGAAGAACGCACCCGTCATCAGCTGCGCCAGCCGTGGCCCCATACCGAAGATGGGGTCTTTGAGCATGAAGCGGTCTTCGGGATGAATGTAGGTCGGGCAGCCGTAGGTGTCCGAAACCTTCTGAGCAGACCACATGTGGTCGATGTGCCCGTGGGTGAGCAGCACGGCGGCGGGGGTGAGCCGATTCTCGTCAAGGATGCGCCGCAACGGCGCCATCGCTCGCTGCCCCGGATCCACGATCACGGCGTCCGTACCGGGGCGCTCGGCCAGCACGTAGCAGTTGCACTGCAACATGCCCGCGGGAAATCCGGTGATCAACACGTTCGCCATTTTCCCACGGGGCCCAGTTGACACCGCTCGCGCCGCCCGCATTAGCCTGAGCCTGCAAACCCGCCCCCACTGACACGCATGGAGGCATACCGGCCGTGCCGACCAACGAACAGCGACGCGCCAACGCCAAGCGCAAACTCGAACGGCAGCTCGAACGCCGGGCGAAGCAAGCCCGCAGGCGACGTGTGTTAGTCATCGTCGGCGGCGTCGTGGCTGCCATCGCGGTGATCGCCGCGGTGGTGGTCACCGTGATCAACACGAACAACAAGCACAAGCAGGACACGGCAGCGCCGACGACGAGCAACTCGCCGGCGGCGTCGGGCACGACGACTCCGCAAACGGGTCAGGTTCCGCCGGTTCCGCCGCTGCCGGTGTTCAAACCGTCGGACACCGTGGGCGCCAACTGCCAGTACCCGCCGTCGACGGATCCGGCCGCCAAGCCGGTCAAGCCGCCGCGCACCGGCAAGGTGCCGACCGACCCCGCGCAGGTGAGCGCCAGCATGGCGACCAGCCAGGGCAACATCGGCCTGATGCTGGCGAACAACGAATCACCTTGCACGGTCAACAGTTTCGCTAGCCTGATCGGACAGAAGTACTTCGACAACACCAAGTGCCACCGCCTGACCACCTCGGACACGCTGGGTGTGCTGCAATGCGGCGATCCCAAGGGCGACGGCACCGGCGGGCCGGGTTACCAGTTCGCCAACGAGTACCCGACCGACCAGTACCCGCCGAACGACCCCAAGCTGCGCGAACCCGTTCTCTATCCGCGGGGCACCCTCGCGATGGCAAACGCCGGACCCGGCACCAACGGCAGTCAGTTCTTCATGGTCTACAAGGACTCTCAGCTGCCGCCGCAGTACACCGTCTTCGGCACGATTCAGCCTGACGGGCTGGCCGTTCTCGACAAGATCGCCAAGGGCGGCATCAACGGTGGCGGCGAAGACGGCGCACCGAACAGCGAAGTGACGATCAAGTCGATCCTGCTGGACTAGACCCGAAGCAGCGCAACACGGGTCGCCAAGATTCGTAGGAAGCTGGTCGACACTTTAAGGTCATTGAGTGGTGACGGAGTCGTTCGGACATTACGAACTACGCGAGCTGCTGGGCCGCGGGGGCATGGGACAGGTATTTCGCGCCTATGACACCAGCACGGACCGCATCGTCGCGCTCAAGGTGCTGCCCGCACATCTGGCAGACGACGAGGAGTTTCAGCAGCGCTTCCGGCGTGAGGCGCGCATCGCGGCAAGCCTGAACGACCCGCACATGGTGCCGATCCACAGCTACGGCGAGATCGACGGCCGACTGTATGTCGACATGCGGCTGATCGAAGGCCGCGACCTGTTGGCCTACATCGCCGAAAACGGCGGCCGGCTGAGCCCCGAGCGCGCCGTCGCGGTCGTCGAACAGGTTGCGGCAGCACTGGATACGGCCCACGAAGTCGGATTGATCCACCGCGACATCAAACCGTCGAACATCCTGGTGTCCACCCGCGACTTCGTGTACCTGATCGACTTCGGGCTGGCGCGCACCGCCGCCGACACCGCGCTGACCCACACCGGTCACACGATGGGCACGATGGCCTACATGGCCCCGGAGCGCTTCCGGGGCATGACCGATCACCGCGCCGACGTCTACGCGCTGGCCTGCGTGCTCTACGAATGCCTGACCGGACACCTGCCCTACCCCGGCGACACCTTCGAAGAACAGCTCAACGCGCACCTGAACACCCCGCCGCCGCGCGCCTCGTTCACCGCGCCCGGCGTCCCGCCCGCCCTGGACGAGGTGGTCGCTCGCGGCATGGCCAAGGACGTCGACCACCGCTACCAGACCGCCATCGAGTTCGCCGAGGCCGCCAAGGCCGCACTGGCGGGCCACGGCGGCACAGCTGCCCACGGCCCGCCCAGCCCGCCACCGCCGCCGTCCTACCCGGCCACCGCGCCCACCCCGTCGTCGCCGCCAGCGCAATCCGGCCATCCTCCGACGGCCTATGCCCCGCAGCAACCGGAGCCGCAGAAGTCGAACCGGGGCCTGATCATCGGCATCGTGGCGGCATCGCTGTTCACGCTGGCCATGGTGACGGTGCTGGTCATCGCCCTGGTGACCAACGGCGACGCCTCGTCGAACAACGCGACATCCAGCGCCGCACCCCGCCCGAGGTCGCCCAAGCAGGGACCCACCTTCGGCGGACCGGGAGCGGCGACGACCCAGGCCGCCCCGAACGGGAATGCCGCGCCGCCGTTGCCGGCATTTGCCCCGCCACCTGACCTGGGTGCCAACTGTCAATACCAAACCGTGGGCAACGATTCCGTGGATGCCTCGCCCAAGCCCGTCACCCTGCCTCCGTCCGGCAGGGTAGCCACCACGCCGGCGCAGATTCCCGCCACTGTCTCCACCAATTTCGGCGACATCGGCATCGCGCTCGCCAACAACGAGTCACCGTGCACGGTGAACAGCTTCGTCAGCCTTGCCCGCCAACAATTCTTCGACGGCACCATCTGCCCGCGCCTGTCCACCGGCTCGGACGGCGCGACGCTGGTGTGCGGTGGGCCGGATAAGGACGGAAACGGCGGTCCCGGTTACGAATTCGCCGACGAATACCCCACCAATCAATATCCGCCCGGAGATCCCGCGCTCAGGGCGACGGTGATCTACCCGCGCGGAGCCGTGGTCATGGCCACCAACGAGCCCAATACCAACGGCAGCCAATTCGTCATGTTCTACCAGGACACCGAGGCTCCGCCGACATTCACGGTGCTCGGCAACATCGACGCGGCCGGCCTCACGGTCCTCGACAAGATCGCCGCGGCAGGAGTCGCCGGCCACCGGATGACCGGAATGCCGACCTCCGCGGTAACGATCAACTCGATACGGGTCAGCTAACAACGGCATATGGTCGTTGGGTGTCGACGGAAGTATTCGGGCATTACGAACTACAGGGCCTGTTGGGGCGCGGCGGGATGGGACAGGTGTTCCGCGCTCGCGACACCCTCACCGATCGGGTGGTCGCGCTCAAGGTGCTGCCCGCACATCTGGCGGAAGACGACGAATTTCAGCAACGGTTCCGGCGTGAGGCGCGCATCGCGGCAAGCCTGAACGACCCGCACATGGTGCCGATCCACAGCTACGGCGAGATCGACGGCCGACTGTATGTCGACATGCGGCTGATCGAAGGCCGCGACCTGTTGGCCTACATCGCCGAAAACGGCGGCCGGCTGAGCCCCGAGCGCGCCGTCGCGGTCGTCGAACAGGTTGCGGCAGCACTGGATACGGCCCACGAAGTCGGATTGATCCACCGCGACATCAAACCGTCGAACATCCTGGTGTCCACCCGCGACTTCGTGTACCTGATCGACTTCGGGCTGGCGCGCACCGCCGCCGACACCGCGCTGACCCACACCGGTCACACGATGGGCACGATGGCCTACATGGCCCCGGAGCGCTTCCGGGGCATGACCGATCACCGCGCCGACGTCTACGCGCTGGCCTGCGTGCTCTACGAATGCCTGACCGGACACCTGCCCTACCCCGGCGACACCTTCGAAGAACAGCTCAACGCGCACCTGAACACCCCGCCGCCGCGCGCCTCGTTCACCGCGCCCGGCGTTCCGCCCGCTTTAGACGAGGTGGTCATCCGGGGCATGGCCAAGGACGTCGACCAGCGCTACCAAACATCCCTCGAGTTCGCCGAGGCCGCCAAAGCCGCACTGGCGGGCCACGGCGGCACAGCTGCCCACGGCCCGTTACCGCCGTATCCGCCAACGCTTGCGCAACCCGGGCCGACCCCGACGGCCCACACCCCGCTGCGACCCCAGTCGCAGCGCTCGAACCGGCGCCTGATCATCGGGATCGTCGCCGCGTCGGCCTTCACCCTCGCGATGGTGACGGTCCTGGTCGTTGCCCTGGTGACGAACGACAATTCCGCCTCGAACAACGCGACATCCAGCACCATGCCCCATCCCCGGACGCCCAAATTTGGTGGGCCGGTACCGGGCGGACCGACGATCCCGACCACCACGAACGCAGCGGGCCTGCCGCCGTTGCCACCATTCGTTCCGCCACCTGACCTGGGTGCCAACTGTCAATACACGCCCGTGCCGGCCGACGCACAGGAGGGGACGGGAACGAAGTCGGTCAGCCTGCCCCCGTCAGGAAAGGTATCCACCGAACCTGCCCAAATCGCCGCGACCATCTCCACTAATTTTGGGGACATCGGCATCATGCTGGACAACAACAAGTCCCCATGTGCGGTGAATAGCTTCCTCAGCCTGGCGCGGCAACGCTTCTACGCCAACACCGTCTGCGCCCGGCTGACCAAGGCCATCGACATCGGAACGCTTTTGTGCGGTGGTCCGGACGGTGACGGCACCGGCGGGCCGAACTACATCTTCAACGACGAATACCCCGTCAACCAGTACCCTGCCGGGGACCCAGCACTCAGGGCGTCCGTGCTGTATCCGCGCGGGACGTTGGCCCTGGCCAACGAGGGGCCCAATACCAACGCCAGCCAATTCGTCATGTTCTTCAAGGACGGCGAAATGCCGCCGGTGAACACGGTGCTCGGCACCATCGACCAGGCCGGCCTGGCGGTCCTCGACAAGATTGCGGCTGCGGGCGTGGCCGGCAATCGGGACAGCGGTCTTCCGGTCTCCCCGGTGACCATCAGTTCGGTACGGATCGGCTGAGGCCTACGCGGCAGACGTGACGCGGTAGACGTCGTATACGCCTTCGACATTGCGCACAACGTTGAGCAGGTGCCCGAGATGCTTGGGGTCGCCCATCTCAAAAGTGAAGCGGCTGATCGCAACTCGGTCACCCGAGGTGGTGACCGACGCGGACAGGATGTTCACCTTCTCATCGGCGAGCACCCGCGTGACATCCGACAGCAACCGGTGCCGGTCGAGCGCCTCGACCTGAATGGCCACCAGGAACACCGACGACGGCGACGGCGCCCAGAGCACCTCGATGATGCGCTCGGCCTGCTGCTGCAGTGACGCCGCGTTGGTGCAGTCGGTGCGGTGCACGCTGACACCACCGCCGCGGGTGACGAAGCCCATGATCGCATCGCCCGGCACGGGTGTGCAGCACTTGGCCAGCTTGGTCAGCACGCCGGGTGCGCCGGGGACCGAGACGCCGACGTCGTCGGTGCTGCGCGGGCGGCGCAACATCGTTGTCGGCGTGGACCTTTCGGCGAGGTCTTCTTCGGCCTGGTCGATACCGCCGAGCTCGGCGAGCAACCGCTGCACGACGTGTCGCGCCGAGACGTGTCCCTCGCCGATCGCGGTGTACATCGCGGACACGTCGGTGTAGTGCAGCTCGCGGGCCACCGCGGACATGGCCTCGCCGTTGACCAAGCGCTGCAACGGAAGTCCACCGCGACGAACCTCACGGGCCATCGCTTCCTTGCCGGCCTCCAGCGCCTCCTCGCGCCGCTCCTTGGCGAACCACTGGCGGATCTTCGCCTTGGCGCGCGGCGACACCACGAATTGCTGCCAGTCCCGCGACGGCCCGGCGTTGGGCGCTTTGGAGGTGAAAACCTCGACGACTTCCCCGTTTTCGAGCTTGCGTTCCAGCGCCACCAGCCGCCCGTTGACCCGGGCGCCGATGCAGCGGTGGCCGACCTCGGTGTGCACCGCGTAGGCGAAGTCCACCGGCGTCGACCCGGCCGGCAGCGTGACCACATCCCCCTTGGGGGTGAACACGAAAAGCTCTTGCACCGCAAGGTCGTAACGCAACGACTCCAGGAACTCGCCCGGGTCCGCGGCCTCACGTTGCCAGTCGAGCAGCTGCCGCATCCAGGCCATATCGTCGATCTCGGCGGCGGCGTGCGGATGCAGCACACCGTTGCGGCCCTTGGCTTCCTTGTAACGCCAGTGCGCGGCGATGCCGTATTCGGCGGTGCGGTGCATGTCGCGGGTGCGGATCTGCACCTCCAGCGGCTTGCCCTCGGGCCCGACGACCGTGGTGTGCAGTGATTGGTAGACGCCGTATCTGGGCTGGGCGATGTAATCCTTGAACCGCCCCGCCATCGGCTGCCACAGCGAGTGCACCACGCCCACAGCGGCGTAGCAGTCCCGGATCTCGTCGCACAGGATGCGAATGCCGACCAGGTCGTGGATGTCGTCGAAGTCGCGGCCCTTGACGATCATCTTCTGGTAGATCGACCAATAATGCTTGGGCCGGCCCTCAACTGTCGCTTTGATTTTCGACGCGTTGAGGGTGGCGACGATTTCGGCGCGAACCTTGGCCAGGTAGGTGTCCCGAGACGGCGCGCGCCCGGCGACCAGACGAACGATCTCCTCGTACTTCTTCGGGTGCAGGATCGCGAACGACAGGTCTTCGAGCTCCCACTTGACGCTGGCCATACCTAGCCGATGTGCAAGGGGCGCAATGACTTCCAGCGTCTCACGGGCTTTGCGCGCCTGCTTTTCCGGCGGCAGGAAGCGCATGGTCCGCATGTTGTGCAGCCGGTCGGCCACCTTGATCACCAGCACCCGCGGGTCACGCGCCATCGCGGTGATCATCTTGCGGATGGTCTCGCCTTCGGCGGCGTTGCCGAGCTCGACGCGGTCCAGCTTGGTCACGCCGTCGACGAGATGGCCCACCTCTTCGCCGAATTCCTCGCTCAACGCCTCCAGCGTGTATCCGGTGTCCTCGACGGTGTCGTGCAGCAGCGCGGCCACCAAAGTGGTGGTGTCCATGCCCAATTCGGCGAGAATGTTGGCGACGGCCAGCGGGTGGGTGATGTAAGGATCCCCGGAGCGGCGCAGTTGACTGGCGTGACGTTGGTCGGCGACCTCGAAGGCTCGGTTGAGCATCGAAAAGTTCGCCTTCGGATAAACCTCCCGGTGCACCGCCACCAGCGGCTCGAGCACGGGGTTGAATGCGCTGCGCTGGGCGGTCATCCGCCGGGCCAGCCGGGCCCGGACGCGACGCGACGCGCTGCTGGACGTCTTCAGGGTTTCGGTCGGTGCCTCCGACGAGCTCGGCGTGTCGATGGCCGGTAGCGAGTCCGTGGGCGGCACAACAGCTTGCGCCGTGCTTTGCTCATCCGCCACGTTGGTCACCTCCGAACTCGAGAATATCCCCTCTAAACGCGGCTCAAGCTGGCTACCGCCAAAGGCGCGATCGCCTCCCGGCCGCCCAGCGCGGTGATTTCCACCAGGACGGCCGCACCGGTGACGTTGGCCCCGGCGCGCTCGAGCAACCGGTTCGCCGCGCCGAGAGTGCCGCCGGTGGCCAGCACGTCGTCGATGATCGTGATGCTGGTGCCGCGCAAGTCGAGACCGTCGGCGGGGATCTCGATCGCCGCGGGACCGTACTCGCGGGTGTACTTTTCGCGGAGCACCGGTGGCGGCAACTTGCCCTCCTTGCGGATGGACAGCACGCCGGTGCCGAGCCGGGCGGCGACGGCCGCGGCCACCAACGACCCGCGCGATTCGATCCCGGCGACCAGATCCGAGCCGGCGGCGATGCTAGCGAGCGCGTCGATCACCGCGTTCATCGCCGTTCGGTCGGCGAACAGCGGAGTGAGGTCCTTGAACTGGACTCCTCGCTGCGGAAAGTTGGAAACATCGCGGGTCAACGACGCGATGAGGTCGGCTAAGGCCGCGTCCTCGCGAATATCCGTCACTGCATCAAAGCCCATCGGTCCATGTTCCAACCCGCGCCCCAGCGGGTCGGATTCGCGCTGACTGCGTACATCTTCTTCGACATCAGCAACGTGCGCTGCTGCCGATACAGGGGCAACGTCGGCATGTCACCCCAGAGTACCGGCGCTCCCTCGGCCAGCAGGCGAACGCGCTCGGCCGGGTCGCCGGACACCGCAAGCGCACCGATGACGCCGTCGATCTGCGGATTCGCATATCCCGACAGGTTGTTGCCGTTGCCACTGTGCAGGTCGTAGGCGTCCATCGAGGACGATCCGGTGGACCCGCTGCCGCTGGCTCCACCGGTGCTGGCCAGCAGAACATCGATCTTCGCGTCCCGCAGCGCCTGGGGCCCGGAGGTGTCGAGTGTGACGTTGGAGACATTGATGCCCGCGGCGGCGCACGACTTGGTGATCGTCCCGACGGTGACCGCGAGGCGGGCGTTGGGGCCCTGGTAGCCGATTCGCACGGCGAGCGGCGCGCCACCCAGCGCGGCGCGGGCGGCGACCGGGTCCGCCTTGTTGTACGGGCTCGCCTCGGCGGCGCCGTCGGCCTGCGCGACGGCGTCCTCGGCGACCGGAGACAGCCGGGAGTTGGCGATCGGCGCCCCGGCGTCCCGGGCGATCACGTCACGGGGAACACACAGCGCGAACGTGCGGCGATTGTTGTTCTGGGCCAGCGGTCCCTGCGGCGCGAAGATCAGTTGCTCGATGCCCGCCGCTGCCGAATCGGTGCGCTCGTAGTTGTCCGGGGTGTTCAGCGTGCCCGACGACCCGGCCGCGACGTCCACCACGTCGACGCTGCGGTTGTTGACCCGGTCCTGGATGTCGGGGGCCTGCGGTGACACGGTGATCCGCTTGGTAATCGCCTTGGGACCCCACCACCGGTCGTTGGCGACCAACACCACGGCGCCGTCGTCCAGGACGGATTCGATTTTGTACGGTCCCGACGACGGAAAGCGCTTGGCGATCTCGTCGTGGGTGAGACCGGGCTTGAGGTCCCAGGTGGTGTTCCACAGTTGCGCGATCGGCGCGACCGACTGGGGATTGTTGCCCAGCAGCGTCGCGGTCACATCGATATTCAGCTGGTCGGCGATGACGTGCGACGGCATCATCGTGGTCGCGGCGAACAGCTGGGTGTAGTCGACGACGCCGCGGTCCGGGACGAACGAGACCCGCGCCTTCTTCTGTCCCGGTATGCACTCGATGTTGGCGATATCGGCGTAGCCGGCCTGGGTGGCGGCGTCGAATCCGGGAAACCGGCCCGACTGAGCGGCCCAGGCGAGCACCAGGTCGTCGCAGGTCAGCGGCTTGCCGTCGGAGTAGACCGCGCTGTCGGCGATCTGGTAGTCGAGCACCAGCGGTGAGCCGCTCACCACCGTGACCGACCCGAAGTCGCGATCGGCGACGACCTGTCCGTCGGGGCCGTGATAGCCGAACCCGGTCAGGGTGCGGGCGAACGCTTGGGCCCCGGCCGACGCGAACCCGACGGTGGTGTTGGCGTTGTAGGTGCTCAACCGGCCGTCGACGACGTAGTCGATCTGCGAGGCCGCGCTGCCCGAGCATCCCGTCACCAGGACCGCGACGGCGAGCGCAACGGTCAGAGAGATAGCCGCGGACCGCCTGAGCATGGCGGCTACCGCCGGCCGGCGTTTCGCTTGCCGCTCGGGCGCCGGGTGCCGGTGGGTCGCACCGGCCGTGCACCGGGGGCCGGCTTGTTGGGTGCGGGCTCGCCGGACGGCGTCGCGGCCTTCTTCGTCTCGGTGGTGTTCTCGGTGTCGGATGCCTCGTCGGCCGAGCTGACCGCCGGCTCCGGCGTGCCCGGCTTGCGCCGTTTGAGGACGCGGCGGGTGTGGTTTTTCACCAGTTCGGTGCGCTCACGCAGCGTGACCAGCAGCGGGGTGGCGAAGAAGATCGACGAGTAGGTGCCGACCAGGATGCCGACCAGCTGCACCAGCGCCAGGTCCTTCAACGTGCCGACGCCCAGCAACCACACCGCCACCACCATCAGCGCCAGCACCGGCAGGACCGAGATCAGGCTGGTGTTGATCGAGCGCATGAAGGTCTGGTTGATCGCCAGGTTGGCTTCCTCGGCGAAGGTGCGCCGGTTTCGGTGCTGGAAGTCTTTGGTGTTCTCTTCGACCTTGTCGAAGACGATGACGGTGTCGTACAGCGAGAACCCGAGGATGGTCAGCAGGCCGATCACCGTCGCGGGGCTGACCTCGAAGCCGACCAGCGAATACACCCCGGCGGTGACGGTGAGGTCGAAAACCATGGTCGTCAGTGCCGAGATCGACATATAGCGCTCGTAGCGCACCATGATGTAGACGCTGACCAGCACCAGGAACACGCCCAGCGCGATCAGCGCCTTCTTGGTGATCTGGTCGCCCCAGGTCTCCGAGACCGCGGAGTCGCTGATCGCCGCCTTGCTCGGCTTGCCGTCGGCGCCCTTGGGCGCAAACGCGTCGAACAGCGCGTTGCGCAGCTTCGTCGTCTGGTCGTTGGTCAGCGTTTCGGAACTGATCTGCACCGTCGCCGAGCCGCCGTTGCCGACGATGACAACCGATGCGGCGTCACGGCCCAGGGTCTTGCGGAACACGTCCTGCACCTGCGAGGTCGTGACGTTGCCGCGCGGGAACGACACCGTGGTGCCGCCCTTGAAGTCGATGCCGAAGGTAAAGCCACGCAGGATGATCGACAGGATCGCGATCGCGACGATCGCCCCGCTGATGCCGTACCACAACCGGCGCCGCCCGACGACCTCGAAGGCGCCGGTCCCGGTGTAGAGCCGGGCGAGAAAGCTGTGCTGCGGCGGCTGCGCGGCGGAGTCGGACATCAGCTCCACGGCATCGGTGGATTCCGTGAGCTCGGTGGCGTCGGTGTCTTTGGAGGTCATCGGGTTCCCCGTCCCGTCTTCACGTCTGAAGCTCGGCGTTCGCGGGCGACCTGCTGGACAGCGCCCAGGCCGTTGTATTTGGGCTTGGCCAGCGTCGGAGACTTGGAGGCCAGGTAGACCAGCGGCCACGTCACCAGGAACACCACCACGATGTCGAGAACCGTGGTCAGGCCCAACGTGAAGGCGAATCCGCGCACCTGGCCGATCGCCAGGCCGTAGAGCACCGCGGCGGCCAGGAAGGTGACGGCGTTACCTGACACGATCGTCTTGCGGGCACGTACCCAGCCTCGCGGCACGGCCGAGCGGAACGAACGGCCTTCGCGGATTTCGTCTTTGATGCGCTCGAAGAACACCACGAACGAGTCCGCGGTGGTGCCGATACCGATGATCAGACCGGCGATACCCGCCAGGTCCAGGGTGTAGTTGATCTGCCGTCCCAATAGCACCAGGATCGCGAAAATCATTGCGCCCGAAGCAATCAGAGATAGTGCCGTCAGCAATCCCAGCACCCGGTAGTACAGCAGCGAGTACAGCAGCACCAGGATCAGGCCGATCGCGCCCGCGATCAAACCGGCGCGCAGCGAGGTCAATCCCAGTGTCGCCGAAACGGTTTGGGCTTCCGACGATTCGAAGGACAGCGGCAGCGAGCCGTACTTGAGCACGTTGGCCAGCTGCTTGGCGGTGGTGGCGGTGAACGGCGGGTCGCCACCGGAGATCTGGGTGCGCCCGCCGGGGATCGCTTCCTGGATCATCGGCGCGCTCACGACCTGAGAGTCCAGCGTGAACGCGGTCTGGGTGCCGATGTGGGCGGCGGTGAAGTCCGCCCAGGTGTTGGCCGCGGCGGGTTTGAACTGAACGTCGACGACGTAGCCGATGCCGCGCTGGTTCATCGTCGAACTGGCGTCCTGGATCTGGTCACCACTGATGATCGACGGCCCCAGTAGGTAGACGTACTTGTGGTCCGTCGAGCAGGTGATCAGCGGCAGGGCCGGGTCGTCGTTGCCGGCCAGGATGTCCTCTTTGTCGCAGTGAGCGGCCACCCACTGCTGAGCAACCATCTGGATGTAGGGGTTGTTGCTCTGCCGGAAATCCTTCATCACCTTGATGCGGTCGGCGAGATCCTTGCGCGGATCGGGCGGCCCGGGCACCTCGGGTGGCGGGGCGTCGGCGGCCGGGTTTCCGGGCGCGGGCGCGGGCGGCGCGGGGCTGGGGCTGGGCGGCGGGTCTTGCGGGTAAGGACGCGGCTGCGGCGCCGGCCGCCCGGCGGGTGGTGGCGCGGGCTGGCCCCCAGGGGGTGCGGGCTGGCCACCAGGCGGTGCGGGCTGCGCACCAGGCGGTGCGGGCTGCGCACCAGGCGGTGCGGGCTGGCCCCCAGGGGGTTTGGGTTCGGCGGCTTGGGCGGGCGCGGAGTTCAGCACCGGGCGGATGTAGAGCCGAGCGGTCTGGCCCAGGTTGCGGGCTTCGTTGCCGTCGTTGCCGGGCACCGTGATGACCAGGTTGTCACCGTCGACCACGACCTCAGAACCGGAGACGCCCAGGCCGTTGACGCGCGAGCTGATGATCTGCTGCGCCTGCGAGAGAGCCTCCCGGCTCGGGCGGGAGCCGTCCGGAGTGCGCGCGGTCAGGGTGACGCGGGTGCCGCCCTGCAGATCGATGCCGAGCTTCGGGGCGGCGTGCTTGTCCCCGGTGAGAAACACCAGCAGGTAAGCGCCGATCAGCAAGACGAAGAAAACCGACAGGTAGCGGGCAGGGTGCACCGGCGCCGAAGACGATGCCACTTTCCTTATCTCTCCCTTGATAATCGGTTCTGGCTCCCGACAGAGCCTACGTGCCCGCCTGGCGGAAACCGCTCATCGGACCGCTGTGGTCACTGATCTTTGGTCAAGTGGCTCTCGCCGGCCGGACCCTGGGCGTCGTCGGACTCTTCCAAGTCGTCGTCCTCGTCGAAGTCGTCCTCCGGCAGAATCTTGTCGCGGATGGCCAGCTTCATCCAGGTGGTCACCACGCCGGGCGCGATTTCGAGGTCGACGGTGTCGTCGGTGAGCGCGACGACGGTGGCCTGCAGGCCCGAGGTGGTGTGCACGCGATCCCTCGGCTGCAATGACTCGTGCAGGTCGATGGTGGCCTGCATCGCCTTCTTCTGGCGACGCGACGCCAGGTACATGAACCCGCCCATGATGAGCAGGAACGGCAGGAACAAAACCAAACTTTCCATCGAAACGTGCCTGTCTTTCGTATCGGTATTGCCGGGTTTTCCGACGGTCGGTGCCGAGCGACCGGGAGGTCACGCACCGCGCGGTGCGCCGGTGTGTGCCCGTCCAGTCTGGCAGGCCCGGGGGCGCGCGGTTGGGCCGCATCCTCGGCAGGCGCCAAGACCCGTCCTACGGATAGGCTTTCAGCGCGACGCGATACGCGTGTCGCCGGGAGGAGGACGTCGTGGCCAGCCTCGAACAGAGCCGCCAGCTGGTTACCGAAATCCCTGGTCCCCTATCGCTGGAACTCAACAAGCGCCGCGCCTCGGCGGTGTCCCACGGCGTCGGCATCAGCCTGCCGGTGTTCGTCGCGCGTGCCGGTGGCGGCATCGTCGAGGACGTCGACGGGAATCGGCTCATCGACCTGGGCTCTGGCATCGCAGTCACCACGATCGGCAACTCCGCGCCGCGGGTCGTCGACGCGGTGCGCGAACAGGTCGCCGAGTTCACGCATACCTGCTTCATGGTCACGCCGTATGAGTCCTACATCGCGGTCGCCGAGGAGCTGAACCGGATCACCCCGGGCTCGGGCGAGAAGCGGTCGGTGCTGTTCAACTCCGGCGCCGAGGCTGTCGAGAACTCCATCAAGATCGCCCGCTCCTACACCCGCAAACCCGCCGTGGCGGCCTTCGACCACGCCTATCACGGCCGCACCAACATGACGATGGCGCTGACCGCCAAGTCGATGCCCTACAAGAGCGGCTTCGGCCCGTTCGCACCGGAGATCTACCGGGCGCCGATGTCCTACCCGTACCGCGACGGCCTGCTCGACAAGGAGCTGGCCACCGACGGCGAGTTGGCCGCCGCGCGGGCGATCGGCGTCTTGGAGAAGCAGATCGGCGCCGCCAATTTGGCCGCCGTCATCATCGAGCCGATCCAGGGCGAGGGCGGATTCATCGTCCCGGCCGAGGGTTTCCTGCCCGCGCTGGTCGACTGGTGCCACAAGAACGACGTGGTGTTCATCGCCGACGAGGTGCAGAGCGGGTTCGCGCGCACCGGGGCGATGTTCGCCTGCGAGCACGAGGGCCCGAACGGTCTGGAGCCCGACCTGATCTGCACGGCCAAGGGCATCGCCGGTGGGCTGCCGCTCTCGGCGGTGACGGGCCGCGCCGAGATCATGGACGCCCCGCACGTCAGCGGCCTGGGTGGCACCTTCGGCGGTAACCCCGTCGCCTGCGCGGCGGCCCTGGCCAGCATCGAGACGATCGAGAGCGACGGCCTGATCGAGCGGGCCCAGCACATCGAGCGGCTGATCTTCGACGTGCTGCTGCGGATGCAGGCCGGCGACGACCGGATCGGCGACGTGCGCGGCCGCGGCGCCATGATCGCCGTCGAGCTGGTCAAGTCCGGCACCAGCGACCCCGACGCCGAACTGACGAACAAGCTGGTGACCGCCGCCGGCGCGGCCGGCATCATCGTCCTGACCTGTGGGATGTTCGGCAATGTCATCCGGCTGCTGCCCCCGCTGACCATCAGCGACGAGCTACTCATCGAGGGCCTCGAGGTCCTGCGCCTGCTGCTGGCCGACCTGTAGCAGAGCGGCCCAAAGGTGCAGCAGGCCTCGCGCAACGTGAGACCACGATCCGCCGCGCGCGCCGAGCACCCAGTCCTGGCCCGGACGATCCACCGGCTCGCAACCCCGATCATCTTGGTCTGGCTTGGCTTGGTGGCCGTCCTCAACGTGGCCGTCCCGCAGCTCGAGGCGGTGTCCGAAGAGCATTCGGTCTCACTGGTTCCCAAGGACGCGCCGTCGTATCGGGCGACCAAGCACATCGGCGAGGT